>DFSK01000021.1:20906-21851 GCA_002378605.1 Alphaproteobacteria bacterium UBA3439 | reverse complement strand
ACCGTTGCCCGCTATCGCGGCGAACATCCGGCGGTTACTTTTGATCTGGTTCGCCAATCGGGTGATGCAGCCGAACAGGCGCTTCGCACGTTAGAGGCTGATCTGGCTTTGATTTTTGAACCGATCAAAAGCGCTGATTTCCAGACAATGGCCACCGCCCGTCAACAGCTTTACTGTATGATGTCAGCCAATCACCCTTTGGCCAAAAAACCGATGATTCGGCTTCGCGATTGCGTTGGGCAACCCGCCATTCTACCGCGTGCCGATGCCGGATTACGGCAATTGCTCAATGTTGGCCTGATCCGGCGCAGTGTCGAACTTGGAACGGTAATCGAATCAAACAGTCAGGAATTTCTGCAAAATTATCTGACCCATGAAATGGTCATTTCCTTTCAAATTCCAATCGCCATGCCAAGCGACCTGATCACCGCCCCCTTAAAAACCAGCGCGATAGTGGCAAGACCGGTTGATCTTGCCGACGTGCCAGCCGGTATTTTGCATATTGGCCAGCTAAAAGGACGCGTTCTACCTGTTGCAGCGGCCAAATTTCTGGACAGTATCATCACCGAACTTGGCGCACGCTATGGCGATGATATCGATCAGTAAAACAATCTGTTATGCCGCAATAAACTAGATTTCAGCGATCAGATCCGTTATTCTCCCGCCTAGGCTTGACAATCTTTGTCAGACAAATGGCAAAACCTGATCGGAGCAGACTGACATGGCGGCAACGCAACTTCCCACATATCTGGCACAACGTTATCTTGGCTGGAAAGCGACAAAATTTCAGGAAAATAAAGCCTGGTTCCGGCATCTTGCCGATATGGGCCAGCATCCGCGTGCCATGGTGATTTCCTGTTGTGATAGCCGCGTTCATGTCACTGCAATTTTTGGCTCGGATACAGGTGAATTTTTCATCCACCGTAATATTGCCAATCTGGTGCC
>DFSK01000021.1:20341-20646 GCA_002378605.1 Alphaproteobacteria bacterium UBA3439 | reverse complement strand
CCCTATCAGCCCGATGGTGACCATCACGGCACCTCAGCCGCGGTTGAATATGCGGTTACAACGCTTAAAGTCGCGCATATTGTCGTTCTTGGCCATTCCAATTGCGGCGGGGTGAATGGCTGTTATGAAATGTGCTCGGGTGCAGCGCCTGAACTTGAACAATCCTCTAGCTTCGTTGGCCGCTGGATGGATATCCTTCGCCCCGGCTATGAACGCGTCAAGAATCTCGGCTCCCGCGAAGAACAGCTTGTCGCCCTTGAACGTGAAGGGGTGCTGGTGTCGTTGGAAAATCTGATGAGCTTTCC
>DFSK01000021.1:5401-20071 GCA_002378605.1 Alphaproteobacteria bacterium UBA3439 | reverse complement strand
TTTGTCCGCGAAGCCGTCGAGGGCGAAACCATGTCAATTCACGGACTTTGGAACGATATTGGCGATGGCAGCCTGCTCTATTTTGACCCCGAGCATGCCGATTGGCGGCCGGTCGAATAGCGATTAGTGAATCGTCATTATGGCATGGCCATTATGAACGGTGGCGATTAAACGGTTCCTGTCACAAAGCCGCCTGTTATATGGCCATTCTGGGGCTAGGCATTTTGTCCGGCAACAAAGCCCGATGACCACGCCCATTGGAAATTATAGCCACCCAAATGGCCAGTTACATCAACCACCTCGCCAATGAAATACAGGCCAGACACGGTTTTGGCCTCCATCGTCTTGGATGACAGGCCATTTGTATCAACCCCGCCAAGTGTCACTTCGGCGGTGCGATAGCCTTCGGTGCCGTTCGGGATCAATTGCCAATCATTCACCATCTTGCCCAAATGACGAAGATGCTTGTCGCTGCGGTCGGCAAGCCGCCCAACCACGCCAAAAAGATCGCATATTTCCGCGGCCAGCCGTTTCGGCAGTAAATCAGCAAGGCAATTTGCCACATCAGCCTTTGGCTGTTTGGTCTTTCCGCCAAGAAGATGCGCCACCGCATCATGGTGCGGCGCCAGATTTACCGAAACCGGCATTGCATCCTGCCAATAGGATGAAATTTGCAAAATTGACGGGCCGCTAAGGCCGCGATGCGTGAACAACAGCCCTTCGGCAAAGGCGGTTGACCGATAGCCAACCTCAGCCTCTACCGACAGGCCGGACAAAGATTTGCATCGTGTCAGCACGTCTTGATCAAATGTCAGCGGCACAAGGCCGGGCCGTTGCTCGAGAAGCTGTAATCCAAATTGGCGTGCAATCTGATAGCCAAAACCAGTTGCACCAATTTTCGGAATCGACAGGCCACCCGTTGCCACCACCAGTGACTGCGCCCGAAAAATTCCTGTATCAAGGGTGATATGAAAGCCGTCTTCGCGCTTATCAACATTGTCGATTTTGCGGCCCATTTGCAAATCAACACCGGCCTGCTGGCATTCAAGAACCAGCATATCAATAATATTTTGCGCTGAATCATCGCAAAATAACTGGCCAAGCTTTTTTTCGTGATAGGCAATTTTATGGCGATCAACAAGCGCGACAAAATCATGCTGGTCATATTGCCGAAGCGCCGATTTGCAGAAATGCGGATTGGCTGACAAAAATGCCTCTGGCACGGTATGAAGATTGGTGAAATTACAGCGGCCACCACCTGAAATGCGAATCTTTTCGGCTAGTTTCATCGCATGATCAACAAGCAGAACACGGCGGCCGCGTTTACCAGCAGTGCTGGCACACATCAAACCGGCAGCCCCTGCCCCGATGACCACAACATCAACATCGGTTGCCATCATCACCTTGCCCGAACCATTCTCAAACCCAAAATCCCTAAACTCTGTCCGGTGCATCCACCATGCCGTCAGCCACGCCAGTATGCTGGTAAATATCGCCCTGTCCGCTATGCTATCGCAAAAACCATGTGTTGGGTGATGCTTTTATGGACTGGCTTATTTATATCGTCGAATGCCGTGACGGCAGTCTTTATACCGGCATCACCAATGATCTGCAAAAACGAATTGCGTCGCATAATGCCGGAACCGGCGCCAAATATACCGCGGCGCGGCGACCGGTACGGTTGGTTTACCGCGAACATGCAGCCAGCCGATCAGCTGCCAGCAAACGCGAAATCACAATCAAACGGCTGCCCCGAAAGGCCAAACAGGAACTTTGCGTAACAGAATTCAGCAGCCTTTAGACCAGCAATCTTGCAGCGCACAAAGCTTTGCCTTAGGCAACAACCTGATCAAGCGCAGCTTCGAAATTGCGGACCGTGCGATCAATGTAATGAAGCTTATCAAGCCCAAACAAGCCAATGCGAAAACTTTTATAATCTGGCCCTTCACCGCATTCCAGCGGAACACCAGCGGCAATTTGAACACCGGCCGCGGCAAATTTACTGCCATTCTTGATCAAATCATCATCGGTAAAGCTAACGACAACACTTGGCGCTTGAAACCCCTCGGCTGCAACTGACCGAAACCCGCGGCTTTCCAGCAATTTGCGGATGGCGGCGCCAAGCGCGATTTGCTCATCACGCACTTTTTCAAAGCCATATTCCTGCGTTTCAATAAGCGTATCACGGAAAATCGCCAAAGCATCGGTTGGCATGGTCGCATGATAGGCATGGCCGCCATTTTCATAAGCCTGCATAATGCCAAGCCATTTTTTCACATCGCAGACATAGCTATTGGCTTCGGTTTCACCAACGCGTGCCACCGCCGCCTCAGACAGCATAACAAGGCCGCTACAAGGTGATGCGCTCCACCCCTTTTGCGGGGCGCTAAGCAACACATCGACACCAAGCGCCTTCATGTCAACCCAAAGCGTGCCTGATGCAACACAATCGAGAACAAACAAACCGCCAACCGCATGAACCGCAGCCGCCACCTGCTTGATATAATCATCGGGAAGGATCATTCCTGCCGAAGTTTCGACATGCGGCGCAAACACAACAGCAGGTTTGTCCGCCGCGATACGGGACGTGACTTCATCAATTGGCACGGGTGCAAAAGGTTCTTGCTGGTTACTGCCCGAAGCACCCGCCTGACGACGCGCTGCAAGCACTTTTGTGCTGGCGGCAATTTTTCCCTTTTCAAGAATTTCCGACCAACGAAAGCTGAACCAGCCATTACGGATAACCATCACATGCTGATCACCGGCAAATTGGCGGGCAATTGATTCCATTCCATAAGTGCCACCGCCCGGGATTACCACCACCGCATCAGCATTATAGGCCGTCTTTAGCGCGGCTGAAATATCATTCATCACGCCTTGAAACGACTTTGACATCGAATTGAGCGAGCGGTCGGTAAAAACCACGGAATATTCAAGCAATCCATCAGGATCAATATGGGGAAGCAATGATGACATAATATTCTCCTGCGAGGCGCGGCACCAAACCGGCCGATTTATGACTTAGATATAGACCTCGCACCGGCTGATTGCAATTAGGCAAAAATCGGCTCTGGCAAAAACAACGTCACCATCTTATTTCGGGCCGGAAAAATCGTTTGGCGGCATGAAGGGAACGCCAAAAATCCAGCCCTCTTGCTGCGCTGCGACCTTGATATCGACACAAAGGTCAAAGCTTGACACCGTGCCAAAATGCCGCAAAGCCGCCGCCGCGATGATCGCATCTGCTTCATCGGCATCATGCCCCATCGAACGAAAATCGGCTGGTACGCCATCACTGCCATAGCCAGCAAGCGCCTGATTAAGAAAAACCGGATCTGCGGCGGCTTTTTTTGCCGGCACCATGCCAAGCCGGTAAAAATAAAAGCTGGGGAAGATTTCCACCAAAACCAGATTGGTCTGTCCAGTAACGATATCGTCAAAAGGCCAAACCGAAAGCCGCGCCCCCAATTGCTGTTTTAACCGGTGCAGCAATCGCATACCGGCAAGCGAGCCTGTTGACACATTATCAGCACCAACCGCCTTAAAAGTGGGGGATGGGCTTCGTCCGGCCGCACGCGCAGCCATTTCGGTAATGCGGCGGCGGCTGGCATAATGCCGCGCCTGATAGGTTGGCGGCGCCAGATAATAATCACCCCATAGCGCATGCCGAAACATCGCCCCGCCATAAAGGTCAGGCTGGCCCGCATTCACCTGATCAACCATAGCCCAAAGCGAAAGGGCATTGGCAGGTGACATATCTATTCCCGGAAAATAGCTATCTTTATCGACAAAAGGATGGGCAAAGGCAAAATCAATACCGACCAAAACCGGCGCTTTTGCCTTGGCATTTTCAGCCATTTCAACAAGATAGTCAAAAACCTGCTGGCGTGACCAATATTTTGACAAAGGCGGCGACACCCGCAATGGCGCGCTCTTGCCGGGCCTAGCATGAGCAAGCTGTAATCCAGCATGGCTTTTTCCCTTGGCTCCCGACCAATCAACTCCAAGAAAGGATGAAAAGCGCGGTGAACCGGCAGTTCGGCTTTTCATATGAGACTGCAAAAATTTATGGTATCACCAGTCATGAAAAGTCCTTTTACACCTGCCATCTAAATTGTTACGCCTGCGGGCAACGCTAAACCAGTTGGCGGGCGCTGTTAAGTCATTTGATCTTAGGTATATGTGTCGTGGCCTCATCCCAAAATCCAGCATCTTTTTCAACCGAAGCCTCCGCCGACCCAGCTTTGTTTGACCTTCTTGTCCTTGGCAGCGGCATTGCCGGACTTGCCGCAGCCGGATTGGCTCGAAATGATGGCAAATCGGTTTTGGTGATCGACAAGGGGCGACGACTTGGCGGGCGGGTGTCCACACGGCGGCAAGACGGCTTTGTGTTTAATCACGGCGCCCAATTTGTGACGGCAAAAGGCACCGAATTTGTCAGTCTTCTGGCCATGGCAAAAACGGCTGGAAGCATAAAAGACTGGCAAGTCAGTGATAATAAGATCGTTCAGATTGGTGCCCCGACAATGCGCGATCTGCCACAATTCATGGCAACCGGATTGATGATCCGCCAGCAAACTGAAATCATCCAAATTGCCCATCATGGCGAACATATCGGCTTTTTCGACAAGGATGGCCTAATTGCCACTGGCCACCGGGCAATCATTACCGCACCGGCGGCGCAAACCGGCAAGCTTTTGGCCAATATCTATCCAGATCTTGCCACCACTGCCGGCCTTGCCAGCTATGATCCATGCTGGACAATCATGCTTGGGCTTGACGATGACAATGGCCTTGGCACCGCACCGTTGCGTGACGAGGCAGCTGGTATCGCGCTTGGTGTGCCGGAAATGACCCGGGCGCATCAACAATCCGGCCTTGGCGCGCCAGCCCTCACCATTCAGGCGAGTGGCGCATGGAGCCAGCAACATCTGCAAGATGACCCGCAAATGGTGATCGAAAGCCTGAGTAAAATCTGGCAAGACCTAAGCGGTAAACCGCTTGGCAAAATCATCACTGCCACCGCGCATCGTTGGCTTTACGCCAAAGTCACATCGGCCGTACCAGATAATGCGCCGCGCCTTAGCAGTGACGGGAAATTAGCGATTGCCGGAGATTGGCTTGGCGGCCCACGGGTTGAGCAGGCTTTTGATAGCGGCCAGCAAGCCTATCATAATTTGCGGTGATACCATCCGGTCAAGGCATCATCTGATAATATCTGCTGGCAATGCCCCTAGCCCATAGCCGCAACCGCCGCCACCATGCTATAGACATCAAAACTGCCGAAGCGAAAATTTTGTTCCATGATTGACGTTCTAAATATTTCGATCCCGTTCTTTGCACTGATCTTTCTTGGTTTTGGCGCGCATGCCATCGGATTTATTGATGCAGCTGGTGCGCGCACAATGTCCAGATTCGCGTTTTATGTCACGCTGCCGCCCTATATGTTTTTGAAAGTATCAGCAAGCGAGCCTTCAAGCATTTTGAACTGGGATTTTGTCTGGCGCTATGAGAGCGGCACAATCATCATGTATCTAACCGCGGCCGCGATCGGACATTGGCTATTTCGCCTTAAACGTCTGGAAAGCGGTATATTCGGGCTGAATGTGGCCTATCCGAATTACGGCTATATGGGCATTCCGCTTGCCATTCTTGCCTTTGGCGATGCCGCAGCTTTGCCAATGGCATTGATCTTATTTGCCGATACGATCGTGCTTTTGGCGCTTACCTCTTGTTTTGTTGCTGGCAATGATGGCGGCCTTACTGAATCGGTTAAACGGATTGCCATCACAATGGTCAGCAACCCATTGGTGCTTGCGGTTATGGCAGGGCTGTTATTTTCCGCATCGGGCCTGCCCCTGCCGAAGATTCCCCAGCAATTTGGCAGTCTTTTGGCCGGTGCCGCAGCGCCTGTTGCCTTATTTGCCCTTGGCGCCACCCTATTTGGCCAGCCGGTTCGTGCGGCCGCTGCCGAAGTGACCGCTATTTCCTTGTTAAAACTGATTGTTCACCCGCTTCTGGTCGCCTTGTTCTTTTTGGGGATACCGGGTCAAGACCCGCTTTGGATCAAGGTTGCCATTTTATCGAGCTGCCTGCCGGTTGCCGCCAATGTATTCATGCTTGCCAATCATTACAGCGCCTATACGGGGCGCACCGCATCGGCCATTCTGGTCAGCACAATTTTCGCCAGCACCACCGTGCCAGTTTTTTTATACTGGCTGTTTTACGGGCAAGGCTAACCAGCCGCGCAAAAAGCCCTATGCGCCATGCAGCCGGTGTGCGACATATCGTCTTGCCCTTGCGGTTCGTGCCTGCCGGCATTTTGCCAGACACGATCTTGTGATAGGGTATCGCCGTGAATTTGATCATTCGGATACGCGTTACCATTTTACCGAAAGCTGTTTGATGTCATGATTGCCGAGCTTGGACATTTTGCCCTTATCACCGCTTTTATTCTAAGCCTTGCGCAAGGGGTTTTGCCGCTATTTGGTGCCGCTCGTGGCAATAGCGCCGTGATGCTGATTGCGCCTGCGGCTGCGATCAGCGTTGCGCTTGCCGTTGCCTTTTCTTTTGGCGCGCTTGTCTGGGGCTTTATCACGTCTGATTTCTCGCTGGCGCTTGTTGCCAATCATTCACATTCGACCAAGCCGATGATCTATAAGATTTCCGGCACATGGGGCAATCATGAAGGCTCTTTGCTGTTATGGATTCTGATCCTTGCCATTTATGGCGGGGTGATGGCGCTTGGCGGCAGCGCCATGCCAATGGCATTAAAAGCGCGAATTCTGGCGGTTCAAGGTCTGGTTACTACCGGTTTTTTGGCCTTTAGCCTATTCACCTCAAACCCGTTTCTGCGGCTTGCCACTGTACCGCTTGATGGCAAGGGGCTTAACCCGATTTTGCAAGATCCCGGTTTGGCCATTCACCCGCCAATGCTTTATCTTGGCTATGTTGGCCTTTCGATGGCTTTTGCCTTTGCCGTTGCGGCGCTGATTACCGGCGAGGTTGATCGTCTGTGGGCAAAATGGATGCGCCCGTGGATTATGGCGGCATGGTGCGCGCTTACATGCGGCATCGCGCTTGGCAGTTGGTGGGCCTATTATGAACTTGGCTGGGGCGGCTGGTGGTTTTGGGATCCGGTTGAAAATGCATCGCTCATGCCGTGGCTCGCCGCGACTGCCTTGCTGCATTCGGCGATTGTTGTTGAAAAACGTGGTCAGTTAAAAAGCTGGACCGTGCTTCTTGCCATCATGGCTTTTTCACTATCGCTTGTCGGCACATTCATTGTGCGGTCAGGGTTATTGACCTCGGTTCACAGCTTTGCCTCCGATCCGGCACGCGGCGTTTTCGTGCTTGCCATTTTGCTATTTGCCGTTGGCATTCCTTTGGCGCTTTATGCATGGCGCGGCCCACAATTGGTTACGACTGCCGATTTCACCCTTACAAGCCGTGAAGGCGGATTGATTGCCAACAACATGCTTCTTGTTGTTGCAACAGCGATTGTGCTTCTTGGTACATTCTATCCGCTAGGCCTTGAAATGGTGACTGGCGCACGCATCACCGTAGGCCCGCCCTATTTTGACGCTACCTTTAATCCGGTCATGGCGCTTTTGATGGTCTTTATGGCAATCGGGCCGGTCATGGCCTGGCGGCGGGGCCAAACAGCGCGGTTGCGGCCAGTGCTGATCTGCGCTGCGGCTGGTGCTGGCATTGTCGCGCTGGCGGTATCGAGTTTTGCCTTTGGATTTGGCATTGGGCCTTTGGCAGCGCTGGGGCTGATTGGATGGCTTGGCGCGGGCATTGGCGCCGATATCTGGCAGCAGCTAAAGCCCAATGGCACTGCCAGCTTTGGCGCACGCGCAAAGCGTATTCCCAATGATGTGATTGGCATGTGGGTGGCGCATTTCGGCATTGTGATTTTCATGCTTGGCGCCGTTGGCGATAATCTTTTCAACAGCGAACATGTGGTGCGGGCAAAACCAGGTGACGTTATCAAGATTGCCGACCGCAACGTAACCTTTACCGGGGTCAAGCAAGTTGAAGGGCCAAACTACCAAGCCCTAGCTGCACAATTGGAATATCGTGATAAAGATGGCACATTATTCGCCCTTCTGACTCCTGAAAAACGCGTCTATAACGCCGAACGCCAGACCACAACCGAGGCGGCTATCCGGCCAACTTTGCGCGGTGATGATTATGCTGTTCTTGGGGATGGTGACAGCAAAATCGGCTATACATTGCGCCTCTATTACAAGCCGCTTGTTAGCTGGATTTGGGGTGGGGCTGTGATTATGGCGCTTGGTGGGTTAATTGCCGCATTCGGGCGCCAACGCGCCGCGACCAAACCGGCAAACCCGCAACAAAATCCAGCAAGCGCGCTATCCGCACCCGATGGTGGTGCCTGATGAGCCAGATGCGCCTGTCATTCCTGCTGCCGCTTGTGGCATTTGGCATTCTGGCATTAGTAGGCGGGATGGCGCTTTACGGCACCCTATCTGGTAGCCGCGACCCAACTCAATTGCCATCAGTCTTTGTTGATAAAGCTGCACCACAAACCAATTTACCGCGGCTTGTGCAAACCGGATCAGCAGCCGGAAACAACATTTCAGTGACCATGTTTCAGGGCCAGCCGGTTTTGGTGAATTTCTTTGCGTCATGGTGTGCGCCATGCCGCGCCGAAGCACCGGCACTTGAAATGTTGTCAAAACGTGTTGCCATTCTGGGAATCGCCTATAAAGATCGCGCCGAGGACACAACGGCTTTTCTGCAGCAATATGGTAATCCATTTCAGGCAATTGGCATGGATGCCGATGGCCGTACCGGCATTGAATGGGGCGTTTATGGCGTGCCGGAAACCTATCTTCTCGATGCGAATGGTGTGGTAAAGCTGCGCCATGCGGGGCCATTGACCCGCGGCGTTCTTGAAGCCACGATTTTTCCGGCATTAGAGGCGCTTGGATCATGATGACGACAACGGCTCTATGGCGGAATCAGATCATCATCGGGCTTGCCCTTGTGAATATGGCAATTGGCATTCTGTCTATCAGCACCATAAGCACGCCGGCACACGCCATTACCGCCGAAGAAATGCTGGCTAACCCAGAACTTGAAGAACGCGCGCGCAATCTTTCAAAACAATTGCGCTGTCTTGTTTGCCAAAATCAATCAATTGATGATAGCGACGCCGATCTAGCCCGCGATCTTCGCCGCGAAGTCCGAAGCCAAATTTCTGCCGGTACCAGCGATGATGCAATCATTGACCAGCTTCGTGCGAAATATGGGGATTATGTGCTGCTAAACCCGCCGCTTGATCAGGCGACATTGTTTTTATGGCTTGCCCCGCTTGGCTTTATCCTTCTTGGCGGGGCGATTGTGGTGATGGCGCGCCGACAACGCGGTGCTGCCATTGCCAATGAGTTGGACGCCGCCGAACGCGCGCGTATCGAAAAAATGCTGGCAAGCCGCGATAGTGAAAACGGGCCAAAAACATGACCATGCAAATTTTGAATAATCTGTCGCTTGCCAACCTGCCGGTGATTATCGGCGCGATTGTCATCGGGCTTGGTTTAACCGGGCTATTGCTGTGGATTATCAGCCGTGGCCGCCCGCATCAATCCACCGATACACAAACCGCCGCCCTTTTCAGTAAAATTGATCTTCTGCAGGCCGAACGCCAGCGTTGTGATGCTGATCAAGCCAATGGCAGCATCAGCGCTGACGAATATGCCAGTGCCTGCCGCGACATTGACCGGCGGCTGCTTGGCCTTAGCACCGAGATGGACAGGCTTGGGCAAACCCGAACGTCAGTTTTGTCGCCCCGCAATATTTTGATCAGCCTACTCGTGCCGGCATTGTCGCTGGTGATTTATCTTGGCATTGGCAATCCACAAAGCCCCGACCGCCCTTTTGCCAGCCGCAGCGCTGAAATCACCGCGGCCAAGGCCGGTGCAAATCAAAACCAAAATGCTGCGGCCACCGCGCTTCGTGATGCAACCAAAGCAACCGAGGCAACGCCAAATAATGTTGAAGCATGGCTTTTATTGGCGCAAGCAGCGGCAAATGTGAATGATAATGAAACCGAAATCCGCGCGCTTAGAACCGCCATCGACATCACCAAAGGCGATATTGCCATCACCTCAATGCTTGCCGAAGCGTTAAGCCGCGCTGCCGACGGACAGGTTACAATCCCTGCCCGCGCTCTAATCAAAACCGTTCTTGACGCTGATCCGGCCGAACCGCGCGCGCTGTTCCTTTCAGGTCTTGCGGCATTTCAAGATGGTGATTATGCGATTGCCATTGGGCAGTGGCAGGCATTGCTTGCCGTATCAAATCCTGATGCGCCATGGGTTACGCTTGTTCGTGAAAATATGCAACGCGCCGCCGAGGCTGGTAATATCTCATTGCCGCCAGAACAAGCCATCGCCGCAGCGCCAGCCGGGCCAGATGCCGAAGCGATGGCCGATGCTGCCAATATGACCGAGGCCGAGCGCGATGAAATGATTGCCAGCATGGTAAAGCGGCTTGAAGACCGGCTTGTTGAAACGCCTGATGATACTGATGGCTGGGTTCGCCTTGCCCGCGCCTATGATGTTCTTGGCCAGAATAAAAAGGCGCTTGAAGCGCTTGCCAATGCTGCCAGATCAGCCCCTGATGATCTTGATGTCCAGCTAAGCTTTCTTGAGTTGATCCTTGCCTCTGGCACCACATCTGCCGACATCACACGGGCAACAGCCGCGCTTGCCGCCGCCAAAAAGATTGCGCCAAACAATCCGCAAACGCTGTTTTTTGAAGGGCATCTTGCCCGCCTTGCCGGCGATGATGCGACGGCGCGCATCGCATGGACGTCATTGCTGGGATTGATGGCACCCGATTCAGGGCCAGCAAAGGCGCTTGAAGCTGAAATCAACAAGCTGAATTAGGTACGGCTCCGTTGGGTCGAACCTGATCTTTATTATGGTTTGACGTTAAATTTACTGCGGGCTAAAGCGCCTTTTTTAATTTCGCTGCGTCTTTTTTAACGGCATCAAATTCGGCCCGCAAACGGGCAATTTCAGCATCGGACAAAAGCGCGATATTGGAGTAATCCTTTTTCCAATCGGCCGCCCCCGCCCATCGAAGCGGTGATTGTTTGATCGTGCGCGGCGCGGTTGCATCAACCAGCAAATCAACCGCCAATTTCGCCGCAAGATCCTGCGAAGGCTGGTCATGTGGAAGGCCAGCGCCATTGCCAAGTGGCAAATCATTGAACAAAAGGCGCGGCGCCCCAACATAGGCGATGATATCACGAGCACAGCCCATGATTACCGTCGCAATACCAGCCGCTTCAAGATGCGCCGCTGCCAAAGCCATTGATTGATGGCATACCGGACAATTTGGCACCATAATAACCGCATCTACCGCATCATCCTGACATAGGGATAACAGCTTTGGACAATCGGTTTGCGTGGTAACACGCTGCGAACGGTTGGTTGGCAATCCATAGAAATTCGGTGATACCGATCCGATATATCCGGCATCGGCAAGCCGCTGCAATGCCGCCAGCGGGAAATAGCTTGCCATATCGCTTGCCGTTGTATGCGCGCGATCAATCGCAATATGCGCCACTCTTACATCAGGGAAAGGGGCGATAGGTTCGGCATAGCTGGTAAAAAATTTAGCCTTGCCATTATAGGGCGCACCTGGCCCCTGCTCGCCATTTGCCGGATTGAAAATCGACGCTGTTGTGACAATGCCAATGCGCGCTGCAGCCAGTGGTTTCTGCAAATTGGCAAAAGGCACATCATCAAGCTTGGCCCATTCATAGGGCTTGCCATAGCCAAGACCGACATAATAGCTTTTGATCCGTGGTAAATAATCAAGCGGGGCGTCAAAATCGATATCCATTTCATCAGTCCTTAAGCAATATTATTCGTCTTATCATGGGTAACAGACTAGGCCAGACGGCGCATCACAATCCGGCCAACCAGAAGACCGGCAATCAAAAGACCAAAAAACGGCAGCATCGCTTCACCATTGAGAAACAGGCTTGCCACCACCGGCCCCGGACAAAGACCGGCAAGTCCCCAACCAACACCAAAAATCACACTGCCAATCACCAGCGGCTTGTCAATATTGGTTGATGTCGGCAATGAAAAAGCGGCGCATTGAATTGGCGCTTTGCGTTTCATCACAAAGCGATGGCCAATGGCATTAACAAGAATACCGCCGCCCATCACAAATGCCAGTGACGGATCCCAATCACCGAAAATATCGAGAAACCCAACGACTTTGCTTGGGTTCAACATACCGGCAATGGCAAGGCCAATACCAAAAATCGAACCGATGATCAAAGCTGTTATCAAACGTGTCATGATCTGTTCTCGCCGCTAAATATGATTGACGATGGCAACAGTGGCCACCGCGCTTGCCATAAAGGCCATCACGGCCATCAATGACCGTGGCGATAATCGGGCAAGGCCGCAAATGCCATGACCCGATGTGCAACCCGATCCGATCGCCGTGCCAAGCCCGACCAAAAAGGCCGCGATATAGAATTGTGGCCCGCTGGCAACCGCCTGCCAGATAATCGGTGCTTTGGTGATGATTTGCCATATAATCGGGCCAGCCACCGCACCCAGCAAAAACGCCAGCCGCCAGCCACGCTCGGCCGATGATGCGGTTCCAAACAGCCCGCCAATAATGCCGCTGACGCCCATAACGCGGCCCTGAAACACCATCAGCAGCAATGCTGCCAGCCCGATTAAACAGCCGCCAAGAAAGGCGCTGAAGGGGGTAAAGCTTGCCCATGCAATTGTCATTGATTTTCCTTTGGTAACAATGATCTTTTCGATTGATCACAATCGGGCGAGCGTAGCCACCTAACGGCGTCAAAACCAGCAAAATTACGACGATTTTTTAGATTTCAATCCCGAAATAGGAACCTTTAGATACACATCGCCATCAGGCTCGGCAGCAGGCATATGGCCTGCACGCATATTCACCTGGATTGATGGCATGATCAAGGCAGGCATAGCAAGCGTGGCATCACGCTTCGATCGCATAGCCACAAAATCGGCCTCACTTGCGCCTTTGCCAATATGAATGTTTTTGGCGCGTTCCTCAGCAACCGTTGTTTGCCATGCAATGGAACGCCCATCAGGGCCATAATCATGGCAGACAAAGATGCGCATCGCGTCATCAAGCGCCAGAATCTTTTGAATAGATTGATATAGCTGGGCAGCATCACCGCCCGGAAAATCAGCGCGTGCCGTGCCGCCATCGGGCATGAAAAGCGTGTCACCAACAAAAACCGCATCGCCAATCACATGCGTCATACAAGCAGGGGTATGGCCGGGGGTATGCATGACATAGGCTGGCATATCACCAATCAAATAGCGGCTTCCATCCTGAAACAAAACGTCAAACTGGCTGCCATCACGTTGAAATTCGGTGCCAGCATTGAACATCTTGCCAAAGACTTCCTGCACCTCGACAATCTGCTTGGCGATGCCGATTTTGCCACCACGCTCTTGCTGGATATAGGGGGCGGCCGACAAATGGTCAGCATGAACATGCGTTTCGATAAGCCATTCAACCGATAATTGATGTTTTTCGACATAATCAATGATCAAATCAGCATGCGTATAGGCAATCTTGCCAGCCGCATAATCAAGATCGAGAACACTATCAATGATCGCACATGCATTGCTTTGCGGGTCTTTCACCACATAGCTGATGGTGTTGCTTGCCGCGTGAAAAAAGCCTTTAACTTGCGGGATGATCTGGTCTGATTGGTTATCGGATGGCATTGTCTAAGCTTTGCTTTCCTCAAATCGAAATGAAATCAAACATCGTGGCAACAGCCTGCACAGCGATGCCATCGGCGCGTGTAAAAGAAAATGGCCAATCGCATCTGCCTTTGCAAAGCTTACATTATCAAAAACAACAGAACAGGCAAATATTTTCCAGTTGTAATTCGCCAAATCGCCTGCCAGACTTTTTTCATCTTCACTGAACCTCTTGGCAACAAGGACGTTCTTTCTTGATCCAGATCTGGTTTCGATCCCGCAAAACCAAGAGTTTGGCCTTAAAATAACTGCGGGCAAAACGGAATGTAAAATGCGCAAAGCTTATTGGATTAGCACTTATCAGAAAATCATTGATGACACCAAACTGGCGGCCTATGCGGCCTTGGCTGGACCAGCTATTTCGGCTGGTGGAGGCCGGTTTCTGGCTCGTGGCACACCGGCAAAAGCCTATGAGGCTGGCGTTCTTGAACGCACGGTCTTGATCGAATTTGACTCGCTTGATGCCGCAATCAGCACCCATGATGGCGCTGCCTATGGCGCGGCACTTGCTGCGCTTGATGGCGGTGCGATCCGTGAAATTCGCATTGTCGAGGCGGCCGAATAAAAACGCCTTAACAACGGTATTTTTGCATATGGGGTACATATTATGGATTATGAAATCAGGCCGCTAACGCAAGGATTCGGCGCCGAGGTGTTTGGCCTCGATCTATCTGCTGGTTTTAGTGACAATCTGGCCCAAGATTTGGTCGGAGCATGGGTTGATGCTGGCGGCCTGATGGTGATCCATAATCAAACCCTGTCAAGCGAACAGCATATTGCCTTGTCGCGGCATTTCGGCCCCCTATTCGGCGATCCAGATGAAAGCCCGCTGCAAGACACGGTT
>DFSK01000021.1:2303-5047 GCA_002378605.1 Alphaproteobacteria bacterium UBA3439 | reverse complement strand
GCTGGCACCTATTGGCATTCGGATGTGTCATTTCGCGATCGCCCGGCACAAGCATCATTGCTTCATGCCAAAACCATCCCGCCAGTGGGTGGTGATACAATCTTTGCCGATCAGGCTGCTGCCTATGAAGCCTTGAGTGACGGCATGAAAGCCATTCTTGCCCCGCTTTTCGCATGGCATGATTTTGAAGTCGCCGCCCGCACCCAATATGCCAAACCGGTCATTGTCGAAAATGATATGGACGGCGCCAATCGCGCACGCCATCCATTGGTTCGCACCAAGCCCGAAAATAACAGCAAAAGCCTGTTTGTGAATCCGGGCTTTACTTCGCATATTGATGGGCTTGATGCCGCCGAAAGTCGGGCTATTCTTGATTTTCTGTATAAGCATTCAATCCAGCCGCAATTTTTATATCGGCACCGGTGGAACGAGGGTGATTTGCTGATTTGGGATAACCGTTCATTGATGCATTTTGCCGTCATGGATTATCCCGATGATGAACCGCGCTATATGGAACGTTGCACGGTCATTGGCGAATCCCCAGCCTAAATCATCAAAATTTTTACGGGTCAACAGGAGCGTCAAATGCCAAAAGCCTATTGGATCACAACCTATCACAGCATCTCTGATATCAGCAAAGTCGAAGCCTATGCCAAGCTAGCAGGGCCAGCGGTTGAGGCATGTGGCGGGCAATATCTGGCCCGCGGCGTTGCACAGGCGGTTTATGAAGCCGGCATTGCCGAACGCACGGTTCTAAGCGTCTTTCCAAGCCTTGATGCCGCCATCAAGGCACATGACAGCCAAGGTTATGGCGCAGCGCTAGAGGCGCTTGGTGATGGGGCCATTCGCGAAATCCGGATTATCGAAGGTTTGGAATAGGCGTTGATCTGGCTCGGGGCAACAGCTTGAGACCCTGCCTGTCTTAATGTTCAATCATCAAAGCGGCACATTTTGCGCGGGTGGCCGCATCAATCGCCACCGGACGTTGATCATCAGTGGTAACATTGACATGAACAAAAACACCCGTTGCTGCGGTTGTATCAGCATCGGCGAGAAACAGACCAACATCATAAGTGACCGAGCTTTTTCCAATGCGGCGAACCGCAAGCCCGATATCAACATCACTTGGATAGGCCACATCGGTAAAATAATCGCATCCAGATGACGCCACCAGAAACTGGGTTTTGTCACCAGCAAGCGCCAAGATGCCTGAGTCAATTAGGAATTTATTGACCGCCGAATCAAATAATTCGTAATAGACAGCATTATTCATATGCCCATATTGATCATTGTCGCGCCACCGCGTGGCAAAGGCGGTGAAATGGCGATAGGCCTCGCGCCCTTTGGGGCGAGGCCTTGCATTTTGTTCAGTCATTTAAAATCAGCCTTAAAGGTTACGGCCGAACATAGGCATAGCCCTGTTCCTGCAATTCGACCAACCGCACAACGCCCGATGGCGCCATGCCAACACCGTCAATCAGCGCAACATCCTTGCCCGCTTTTTCGCTCATCTTGCGATGTGTATTGCCGCATGCTGAAAATGTTAGCCCATCAACCGACATCGACATGACCGAGATCCGGTCTTCTACCGGGCTTTTGCCTTTGACAAACATATTCAAACCCGGCCCATAGGCCACCAGCTCAATAATAACCTTTTCGCCTTTACCAGCGTAGTAATTTGAGACATTCTGCACATTGTTCAGTGCCATATTCATGACTTTTGGATCGCTCTCATCAACATGAAACGCAATTTTATGCGTTTTGGCATCGGCAAATGCCATCGTTGCTGTCAACAGCAACAGGCCAATCATCATTGAAATTCTTTTAAAGATTTGCATGTTCATCTCCCTAACATTTACTGATCCGAGCCTGACAAGTAATCGCATCTTTTGCAAGGGCCGGATCAAATCGGCCCTCTTTGAAATTCTGCTATTTGCCCTTGCGGGTATCAGGCTATATGCGTTCCCAGAAACGCCATTGTCCGGCCCCAAGCCAACGCTGCCGCATCAGCATCATACTGGCCGCGATGATCGCAATTAAAACCATGCCCAGCGTCATAAAAATACGTTTCAACCGATGGCTGCGCGGCGGCAAAACTGCGCGCGCCATCTTCGGGAATTGAGGCGTCATGAATGCCAAAATGCGCCATAACCGGACAGACCGCATCACGCCCTGCAAGCGAAGGCAATTCACCGCCATAATAGCTGACCGCGGCAGCAAGACCACTTGCCTTGTCGCAGGCCATGCGCCACGCAAGCGACCCGCCCCAGCAAAAGCCAACGATACCAACCGCGCCAGCAGGTGACACATGATCAATCGCCGCCTTGACGTCAAATTCGCTATTTGCATCTGCCTGTTCTTTTAGGCCACGCCCTTCAGCAACACCATCACCGTCATAAGCAAGGGTGATATCCGGCGCAATCCGATCAAATAGCGCGGGCGCAATGACAAGATATCCAGCTGCAGCAAACCGGTCAGCAACCTCTTTTATATGGGCATTCACCCCAAAAATTTCCTGAATGACAACCACTGCGCCTTTTGCCGTTCCGGCAGGCGCGGCAAGGTAAGCCTCAAACGAATGTCCATCCGATGCTGTTAGGGTAATGCTGTCTTTCATGGCAACCTCATTTAGTCGTAACGATTTGCTGATTTGCACAATTCTAATAAACCATAGTGTCAGTGTGGCCCAGCAAGCCCGCCATGACAATGGCTGTTCACTCACGCATGATATGCGCCTCATCATT
>DFSK01000021.1:0-2022 GCA_002378605.1 Alphaproteobacteria bacterium UBA3439 | reverse complement strand
CCTCATCATTTGTCGGCAGTTACCACTTGAAGCGGGTTTGCTGGCATGAAATACTAATCACCATCATCGCACGGCAAATCACAACGCCATTTGCGATCCACACCGCCGCCAAGCCCGATCACTTTCACGCCGCGATCCAAGTTTATTTCAGGAGATTTCATGCATCAAAGACAGCTCGGCAAATCAGGCCCCAAATTATCCGCCATTGGCATTGGCGCCATGTCTTTTACCGATTTTTACGGCGCGACATCCGAAGCGGCATCACATGCGGTTTTGACCAATGCGCTTGATCTCGGGGTCAATCACATCGATACAGCCAATGTTTATGGTGGCGGGTTGAGCGAAAGCGTAATTGGCAGCTTTCTGGCCAAACAGGGCGCGCAAAAGACCAAGCTTTTTCATATTGCCACCAAGGCCGGCATCGCCGTTGACAAAGAAACTGGACGCCGCTATTTCGACAATAGCCCTGCCTATCTTCAGGCCGAGCTTGACGCCTCACTGGCACGGCTGGGGCTGGATTATGTCGATCTTTACTATATTCACCGCCGCGATAGTGACACACCGATTGAAGAGGTAACCGAAACGCTGGCGGCGATGGTCAAAGCAGGCAAGATTGGCGGGTTTGGCTTTTCCGAAATTGCCCCAGCATCGCTTTATCGGGCCGCAGCCATTCACGATGTCGCCGCCGTCCAATCCGAATATTCACTATCAGTACGCAGTCCGGAAATGGGGCTTGTACAGGCAACAGCTGCGCTTGGCGTCTCATTGGTGGCCTTTTCGCCATTGGGCCGTTCATTGCTAACCGACAAGCCGCATTCACGCGCCACTGCTGCGGCAAGCGGCTGGTTGAAATCGAATCCGCGATTTGTCGAACCAAATCTAACGGCGAATATCGAGGCCAGCGGCAGTTTCCGTATATTGGCGGCCGAAATGGGGATGAGCGCCGCAGCTCTTGCGATTGCATGGTTGCTGCATAAAGCACCGCATATCCTGCCAATTCCGGGAACAAGGTCGGTTGATCATCTTCGCGAACATTGTGACGGCGCGGCGAAAACACTATCATCCGACGATATGAGTCGCATCGAGGCAGCTTTGCCCATTGGCTGGGCGCATGGCGACCGCTATTCAGATGCACAATGGGTCGGCCCCGAGCGTTACTGCTAGGCTAAGATGACGCCGGGATAGCGCTGGTGCAGGTTTCTAAATCGGCGCCTTTGGCCATTGGGGCATTTGATTGCCCTTTTTTCCACTTTTGATATGATCGGGGCAGTAACTGTCTCAAAGAGGGTTTGCAAGATGCCAAGTTTTGACATTGTAAGTAAGATTGACACAACCGCGGTTGATAATGCGCTTGCCGGCGTGACCAAGGAAATGGATGTGCGCTATGATTTCAAAGGCAGCCATTGCGAAGTTTCACGAACCGAAGACGCCATTTTGATCAAGGCCGATGATGAATTAAAACGCCGTCAGGTTGAAGAACTGATCATTACCCACCTCACCCGCAAGGGCGTTGATACCAAAGCGTTGGAATTTGAAAAGCCCGAACAGGCTGGTGGCAATAGCATTCGACAAACCGTGCAGGTGCGCCAGGGCGTGCATCGTGAAGTTGCGCAAAAAATTGTCAAAGCGATCAAAGGTGCCAAGCTGAAAACACAAGCCGCCATTCAAGGTGAAGAAATTCGTGTTTCCGGCAAAAAGCGCGATGATCTGCAGGCAACAATGGCGATGATCAAGGCGCTCGACATCGACCTGCCGTTGCAATATGAAAATTTCCGCGACTAACAAAAAGACCGTGCGGGCATCTGAGTGAATAATGCCGGTCACCGGCACCTCTTTTTGCCGCAATGATGCTTGAACCGCACTGTTATTAGACAGGGCTGCGGCTTTAGACCTCAATTACACAATCAATGCTCCAGACCTCATGATCGTCACCTGACGTCACGACGAGGACTGAAACATTGGATTTAATTTGTCTTCGCCGCCCGATCAGTCAGCATTTAGCACAGTAAAGTAACCAGCAAA
>DFSK01000110.1:498-8851 GCA_002378605.1 Alphaproteobacteria bacterium UBA3439 | reverse complement strand
GAAATTCCTGATGATGCTGCCGAGCGTATCCTTACTGTGAAGGACGCTGTGTCGTTCCTCGAAGAAGCTGCTGCTTAACTATCAGCGTTTCGACAAAATTTGCGCTGTGCATGGCCAGTCGGGTGATGCACAGCGACCGATTTCCACCTGATTTTTCTGGAGGTTTGCCTTGCGCCGTGTTGTAGTTACCGGAATGGGAATGGTCACTCCGCTTGGATCTGGTGTTGACCATAATTGGTCGCAGATAATTGCAGGCAAGAGTGGCATTGCGCGCATCGAAGGTTTTGATGTGTCTGATATCTCTTGCCAGATTGCTGGTCAAGTACCGGGGGCAGATGCCGTCGGTGGTCTTAATCTTGATGATTGGATTGACCCGCGCGAACAACGTAAACAAGACCGTTTTATTCAGCTTGGACTTGTCGCTGCCTGTCAAGCCATTGAGGATTCTGACTGGAAACCACAGGATCGGGAATCACAGAATCGTACTGGCGTTATGATCGGATCGGGCATTGGCGGACTTGAATCAATCGTTAAAACTGATCAACTTATGCACGAAAAAGGGCCGCGACGAATCAGCCCGTTCTTCATTCCATCGGCGCTGATCAATCTTATTTCCGGCCATGTATCCATCCGCTATGGATTTCGCGGGCCAAACCATGCTGTCGTGACGGCTTGTTCAACCGGCGCACATGCCATTGGTGATGCGGCGCGCATGGTCGCGCTTGACGATGCTGATGTTATGGTGGCTGGCGGTGCCGAGGCGGCGGTTTGTCGTATTGGCATGGCTGGATTTGCCGCTGCACGCGCGTTATCAACAAGCTATAATGATACGCCTGAAGTTGCGTCACGTCCTTGGGACAAAGGCCGTGATGGATTTGTCATGGGCGAGGGCGCGGGTATTGTTGTTCTTGAAGAACTGGAACATGCCAAGGCGCGCGGCGCAAAAATCTATGGCGAGATCAAGGGCTATGGCATGTCGGGTGACGCGCATCACATTACCGCACCGGCCGAAGATGGCGATGGCGGTTTCCGTGCGATGCAAGCCGCGTTAAAGCGTGCTGGCCTTGCACCAAGTGATATTGATTATGTGAATGCGCATGGCACATCAACGCCGCTTGGCGATCTGATCGAAGCCAAAGCTGTTGCACGGCTTCTTGGTGACGCGGCGGCAAATGTGTCGATTTCATCGACGAAAAGCGCGACCGGTCATCTGTTGGGCGCAGCGGGTGCGATCGAGGCTATTTATGCAATCAAAACAGTGCAAACCGGCGATTTGCCGCCAACATTGAATTTGAATGATCCCGAAGATCAGGTAGCTGATTTTGACCTTGTGCCGTTAAAGTCGCGTCATCGCAAAGTGCGCAATGCCATGTCAAATTCATTTGGATTTGGCGGCACGAATGCATCGCTCATCATGGGTGAGGTTACCTGATGCCTGCGCCAGCCTTCCGGATATTATCCCGGTCGGCGATCATGATTGTGCTTCTTAGCTGTATTATTTCGGCGGGTGTTTATGTTTGGCATGACCGGATGCTGCACGCCCCCGGCCCCCATCAGCAAGATGTTTTGGTGATTATTGAGCCCGGAGATGGGCATCAAATGCTGCGGTCGGCATTGGATCGCGCGGGTGTGATACATCAGATTTATCATTATGACGCCGCGCGGCTGCTGGCTGGCAACAGGTTTTTACCAAAGGCTGGTGAATTTTTACTGCCCGCAAAATCCAGCCTTAGCCAAACCATGTCGGTCATTCATCAAGGCTTTAGCTATCAACGCCGCCTAACCATTGTCGAAGGCTTGCGAAGCGCTGATATCGTTCAAATCATCACCGACCTGCCGCATCTGACAGGCGCAATCGAAACCATGCCAGATGAGGGCAGTTTGCGCCCTGAAACCTATTTCTATACCTATGCTACCCCGCGTGATGATTTAATCGACCGGATGCAGCAGACCCAGCAAATTGCCCTTGCCGAAGCATGGATTGATCGGGCTAAGAACCTGCCCTATAAAACCCCGCAAGATGCGCTGATCATGGCGTCAATCATTGAAAAAGAAGCATCGGCAAATGGTGATCGGCGTCTTGTTGCCGCCGTATTAGTGAACCGGCTCAAACGCGGCATGCGGTTGCAATCTGATCCAACGGTGCTGTATGCGGCAGCTGCCAGCCCGCAAACGCCGACCCCGATTACCAAAACCGATCTCAAAACAAAAACACCGTGGAATACATATGTTATCAAAGGGTTGCCAAAAACGCCAATCTGTAATCCGGGTGAGGACTCAATCATGGCGGCGTTAAATCCGGCTGATAGTGACTATCTCTATTTTGTGTCCGATGGCAAAGGCGGGTTAAGATTTGCGAAAACACTGGACGTGCATAACCGCAATGTAAGAACATTCAGAAAATTTGAAGCGGCAGCCAAAAAGGACAAGGCACAATGACCAAAAATGCATCACCAGCCTCTGATCATCAAAATGGTCTTGGCGGCCGAAGAGGGCTGATGCTCGTCTTGTCATCACCGTCTGGCGCGGGAAAGACATCAATTTCACGGCGACTCTTGGCCGAAGATGATGATTTGGAATTGTCGGTTTCGGCAACAACGCGAAAGCGGCGTCCGGGTGAGGTTGAAGGCAAGGATTATCATTTTGTCACTGCCGATGATTTTCATTTGATGATCAATAATCGTGAAATGCTGGAATATGCGAAAGTATTTGACCATTGTTATGGCACGCCTGCAGCGCCGGTGATGGCCGCGCTTGGCGCCGGGCGCGATGTGTTGTTTGATATTGATTGGCAAGGCACCCAACAGCTTGCCGATGCAAGCCGCGAAGATCTGGTGTCAGTGTTTATTCTGCCACCGTCAACACGCGATCTTGAAAAACGCTTGCTAAGCCGCGCCCAAGATAGCGCTGACGTTGTTGCTTCGCGAATGGCCAAAGCCTCGGATGAAATCAGCCATTACCGTGAATATGATTATATATTGGTCAATGCAGACCTTGATCAGGCAGTCAAAGAGGTTCGGGCGATTTTGCAAGCGGAACGGCTACGTCGTGATCGGCAGATTGGGCTAACCGATTTTGTAAAACGGCTTCGCGCTGGCTATTAGGCGGTCTGCTTTGCTGCCACCTCGGCTAGTAAGGCCAGCTTACAAAATGACTCTATATCAATGTCTTGCGGGCGTTTTTCGGGATCAATACCAGCTGCGTTCAACAGCGTTTCACCCCCAATTTTTTTCAATGAGCTTCGCAGCATCTTACGGCGCTGGCCAAAGGCAATGCGGGTGATATCTTCAAGTGCCTTTTGGCTGCAGGGATAACGTGGCGAGTCCAGCGGCACGATCTGCACAATCGACGAGGTGATTTTTGGTGCTGGCACAAAGGCCGATGCGGGGACGTCAAACAGGATTTCGCTATCGGCAAGCCAACCGGTTAGAACGCTTAGCCGACCATAGGCTGTGTCGCCAGGCTTGGCGGTAATGCGTTCGGCCACTTCGCGCTGAAACATCAAGGTCATGGAGGCAAATGCGTTGGCATGGCCAAGCCAGCTTATAAGCAATGTTGTGGCGATATTATACGGCAAATTGGCAATGATTCGTCGTGGTGCATCCCCCATTTCCCAGATCGCACTGGTCATGGCATCAGCTTCGATCAGGCTAAGGCGTGAACCGGCGGCACTGGTCAACCCGGCAAGAACATCAGCGGCGCGACGGTCTTTTTCAATGGCGATCACATGATCGGCACCTTCAAGAAGAAGGGCGCGGGTTAATCCGCCGGGGCCCGGGCCAATTTCAATCGTCGTTCCCGATAAAGCGCCAGCCGAACGGGCAATCCTGCGGGTGAGATTCAGGTCAAACAGAAAATTCTGCCCAAGTGATTTTCGCGCCCGCATATCCATCGAGTCAACAAGCTGGCGTAATGGCTGCAAAGCCTCGATCCGCTCGATCATTTGTTGCTTATCAGTCATTTATACCATTCATTGACCCATTTACCCGGGTCTTGTTGTGGCGGGTGCAATCGGGCATCAATTCGCCTTTTGGTTTTGGCTGTTATCCGCAAAATTGCGGGCCATTCTGAGTGCTGCGATCAGGCTGTCAGCACGGGCAATGCCGCGGCCGGCAATATCAAGGCCGGTGCCATGATCAGGCGATGTTCGTATGAAATCAAGACCAAGTGTCACATTGACGCCACCAAAAAAATCAATTGTTTTCAGTGGAATAAGTACTTGATCATGATACATGCCCAAAACCGCATCATAGGTTTTGCGCGCCTCGGTGTGAAATAAAGTGTCGGCTGGATGCGGCCCTGTCGCGATCACTCCCTCGGCCTGAAGCTTGGTAATCGCGGGTAGGATAATTTGCTGATCTTCATCACCCATATTGCCGTTTTCACCAGCATGTGGGTTGAGCCCACAAACGGCAATACGCGGATTATTAATGCCGAAATTGGCCTTTAGACAGGCATGAAGAAGCTGGCATTTTTCGATGATCAGCGCGGTTGAAATGGCGGCTGGAACCTTGTTTAAGGCAATATGGATCGTTGCCGGCACAACCCGCAATTCATCACAAGCAAGCATCATAAGCGGCGCACCAGCAACAGGTTTTGACAGGCTGGCAAGAAATTCAGTATGACCGGGATAGGTAAAGCCAGCATCATAAAGGCATGATTTCTGTATGGGGTTGGTCACGATTCCTGCGGCGATTCCTGATTGGCTCCAGATGGCGGCTTGCCGGATGGCGTCGATTACCTGCGGCGCATTGGCCGGATCAGGCGTGCCTGCAACTGGCGCTGCTTTCCATGAAATAGGAATAACATGCAGATCTTGGCTGCTGCTATCAAATGATGCCGGATCGCTAATTTCTCGAAGTTTTGCCGTGATGCCGAGTGATGCTGCCATTTGCGCGATATGCGCTGGCTGGTCAATCAGGCAAATATCGGTGATCCCGCTTTGCCATGCTTTTAAAGCAATTTCAGCACCGATACCTGCAGGTTCGCCGGGGGTGATGAGCAAGGGGCGGTTTTTCATCGGATTATAAATTATTTTCAATAACCGCTGAACGGCGCAGCCGCAGCAGATAGCGTTCGGCAAGCGACCCAAAAATCTTATCAAATTCAACCCGCAACACCTCATCACGCGACGGCAATGTGATTTTTGGTGATGTGCGGTCGCACAGCATGAAAACACTGATGCCTTCTTTAAATGACAAAGGCTTGCTTGGTACGGCGATTTTTAGATCATTGACCAATGTCTGTAAGGGGCGGTTGAAAGAGCCAAGACTGATATTCTCGATTAAGCCTGCAATGCCTGAATTATAGCTTTGGTTCAGCGCAACAAGACCGTCACAGCTATTGATCGATGCTATGTCACGTTCAAGCTTTGCTGCGGCTTCTAGCTTGTCGGCATTACTGGCGTCCTTGGCAAGCGGATAGACCGCCCGTGCAATGGTCACAATATCCTGACTTGGGTCGGCAACGCCGTCCTGACGGCGGCCTTCATTGCGGATCAAAATAATCAGCCCGTCACGTTGAAGCGGTGCGCTGACCGCGCCGATCTTGGTCATTTTTACCTGACCCTGAATATCAACAGGCAACTGATCAAGCATAACCCAGCCAAGTTGACCGCCATTTGCGGCGGTTCCTGACGCTGAATATTGTTTGGCAATGGCATTGAAGTTAGCGCCGTTATTAACCGCTTTGATAATTTCATTGGCCAGAATAAGGGTACGGTTAAGCGGGCGATTTGGTTCGGGAAGAAGAACGATTTCGCTTAGCTTGACTTGTGGCTGTTTTGCGTTGGCTTCGATGCGGCTAAGCACCTTATTCACAATATTGTCCAATTCAGCAAATTTCGTTTGAAATTTGAAACGTATGACCTCGCCCCACACAATATCGGTAACGAATTTTTGTTGGATATTGCTGCTATCAATGCCTTGTTCACGAAGACTTTGTGACCCGTTCTTGCCATTGGCCGCAAAATTCTCATCAACCAGTTTGCGGGCGGTTTCACGGCTTCGTTGGGCAATGGTCGGGTCGATCGCAGCGGCAGCATCCAGTTTCAAGATCTCGTCGATCAGCATCTGTGTTGCGTCTTGCTTGATCTGGGCGCGGTTTTCTTTGGTATCTTCCAAATTCGTGACCATGCGCAAAAAGGCGGCGCGCTGGTCAACTTGATAATTGGTAATGGCCTTACCATTCACCTTGGCAACGATTTCCAGCGCGGCATTGGCCTGCGACATGCTGGTACCCAGCATGAATAGCAAGCAAAAGGCAGACATCAGGCTTGTTTTTTTCAGCATCGCAATCATGGTTTCAAATTTGTCCAAGACGTTATAGATGGGGTTGCGGGTAGCCCGCTGGGCCGCATCAATATTTAGCACTATAAATCAGCTTTCATCGGTTCGGGCAAGGATAATGGCACCAACCAAGGAGATGGCAATTGCCGGTGTCCAAGCTGCAACCGACATTGGCACCTGCAGGGATGATCCTAAAATCTGCATGAAATAGCTAAAGATGAAAATCACAATGGCTAGAAAAGCGCCGCGCAAAAACAGCCGGCTTCGCCGTCCCCGCGAAATATTGGTCAAGGTTACGCGCGCTGCAAGCATGGCAATGCCAATCATCAATAGAGGCACTGACAATGTTTTATAAAGATGAAACCGATAATCGGTCGCCGGAATTCCCGCCCGTTCAAGCGCGTCGATAAAGCCGGGTAACAGATAGACCGAAATTGATTGGGGGCGAAGGCCGGATTGTCGCAGATCAAGCGCATCAAGCCCGGTTGGCAACAGCAAATTGCCAAGATCGGTTTTCTGCCCATCTTTCTGCCATCGTGAGGCGCGATCCAGCATCCAGCCCTTATCGGTCAATTGCATGCTGCTGGCTTTATAGAGCGCTTTCAAGTGGATATTGTCGTGATAGAGATAGATGACCGGATTAATAATACTTGCTGTTTCGGCATTCAACGCATCGCCGCGGATGATCAATTTTCCGGTTTCCAATGTGTCGCGAATCCATATCCCACTGGTTGAGATTGAAAAATTATCATCCGACTCGCCAAAAATTTCAGCCATTTGTGACTCATGGCGTTTCGATGTGACTGCCCCGATTGGGTTGATAACGGTCACAAGAAGCATGCCGATGACAAATGCTGAAAATAGCGCTGGCCCTAAAGCAGCCCAGACTGATTGACCAAAACCACGGACGGCAACAAATTCATTGCTTCGGTTCCATGATGAAAAACACAGCATCGCCCCTGCCAACATGGCAAAGGGCAAGATCAGTTCAATGACCGCTGGCAGGTTTAACAGGGCCATTTTGAGAAAATTGATATCGGGCGGGGCAGATGTCAAAACGCTCACACGGCGGACAAGCTCGACAGTCTGAATCAGGCTGATAATCGATGCGAGACCAAGAAGACATAGCGTGACCCAGCCAACAAAACGCAACGCGAAATAGCGAAACAGGGTTCCAAATGGCGCAAATTGGCTCATGTCAGCGCCTTTTTTTGCAATGTTGCATCGGTCATCTCACGCGGTTGGCGAAGAAGCCAAAATGCGATGATGATTGGCGCAAAAACGCTAAGATGGATAAAGGGCCAAAAACTGGCGTTATTTGTTACCGACCCACGCGATACAACCACGGCGACAATGACGAGAACACAAGCGCCAATATTCAGGCTTGCTCGCCTTGTCCATAAATCGCGTCTGATCTGACCGCGTAAAATAATGGCGGCTGACAATAGGGCTAAGCCGAGTCCTAGCCAGGGCGACGCAATGCGATAATGGCCTTCGGCATGCCGCTGAAGATAATATTGTGGGGAATGGGCGGCATCCGGCGATAGCAAATTGCTGATGCTGTCCTCATTGATATCGATTGTCGCGCGTTCGGTTTGTTGGCTGGTGCTGCGGGTGATCGTCACTGAATGCGTGTCAAACAGCAAGACAGCGCCGCTTTGGCCTTCGGCATTGCGCTCGGATCGCTCGCCTTTCTGCAAAACAAGCGTCGGGCTGCCATCACGTTCGATAAATTCGCCTGATTGCGCTGTCATTGTGATGATTCGATCACCGATGCGGGCATCATGGATGAATAGATCACGCATGATATCATTATCGTCACGCGACCCAATGAACATGGTCATGTCATCAACAACCTCGATAAACACGCCATCGCGCAACAAAATTGTTGGAATGCTGTTCCGCAATTTGAATTGTAGATTTTTATAAATGCCAAAAGATGTTGGCAAAATATAGACCGTATTTACCGCCAGAAAGGTCGTCAGTAAAATACCAAGCGCGATTGGTGCCTTGGCAAGCTGCAGGGGGCTAAGGCCAATTGACTGCATTACCAATAATTCACGATC
>DFSK01000110.1:0-150 GCA_002378605.1 Alphaproteobacteria bacterium UBA3439 | reverse complement strand
TGGCATTGATGCAACCGACATTAACAGAAAATCACCAACCGCTGCGCCGCGGTTAACCACCAATTCAAGAATGCGGATTGTTTGAAACAGCCAAATGATCCCCACAAGCACTGATGTCAGTGCCAGCGTGGTTCGTAAAAGCTGATTGAA
>DFSK01000049.1:6567-8831 GCA_002378605.1 Alphaproteobacteria bacterium UBA3439 | reverse complement strand
CCGCATCACTATTTTCCGATTCCACATCATTTGCCTTGCCAGCTTGTCTCTGATCGAAACCTTTGGCCACCTGCATCGCCGCAATCATCGCCAACAATGCCTCTTGTGGCGGGCTCTCAGGATCATCTTGTTCGGTTGCTTGCACGGCAAACACACCAGCCAAGACCGCAGCGTCAGCTTTATCATCATCGGCAGATATATCACCGGTTGCACCGCCAAAAAGCGCGGCAAACAACAGATCATCACCATTGGTTTCGGTTTTCGCCGCTACAGACGATGCGGCGCCTGCGCCTGACATATGCATTGATTTAGACAAAATTTCTGACATTCGTACAAAGCCTGCTTATCGAGATCGGGTAAAACTCATCGTAAAGACATTGCAATTCGGATGCCATTTCTGATGTAACGATTGGATTTTTTAATAGTGGGCTTTTACCGCGGCTGATTACGCCGACGTGAGGCTTCGTCATCTTCACGCTTGGCATCACTATCATTTCGTGCCTTAGCCCGAAGCGCTTCGGCCTTGTTGGCCGATTTCTCGCGGCGGCGATCGGATTGCGCAATTCTTTGCCGCATATGCCGCAATTCCTCGGCCAGATGATAAGACCGGTTGCTTGCCGTTTCAAGCTGAACGCGAATTTGGTAATTCAATTGCGCCGCCGCCCGAAGCGAGCCTGCATTCTGCACGCCGTCACCCGGCGCTTGCTCACGCGCCATTTCGTCAAGCTTTTGGCGCATTTCATCAATCTGCCGAAACTCATTTGACAAGGCGCCAAGGCTTTTCATTTGCTGATTGATCGCAACACGCTCTTTTAGCGCAAGCCGGTCAAAAATTGAGGCACGACGGCTCATGGCCCAGCCTGCAGATTAAAAAGATCGGTCAATGCCTTCAAACTGTCAGCATAGGATGCGCTTTGATCAAAGGGCTGTTGAATATGCGCCATTAATTGCGGCCATAGCTGGACAGCAAGATCAAGGTCCTGGTCCTGACCGGGCGCATAGCCACCCATCAAGATCAAATCACGGTTTTCCATATAAAGCGAAACCAGTCGCCGAAAATATTGTGCCGCTTGAATTTGTGTTGGGCCAGCAATGTCATTCATCACCCGACTGACCGAAGATGGTACATCCACCGCCGGATAAATCCCCATTTGTGTTTGTTCACGCGACAGCAAAATATGTCCATCAAGAATGGCACGGGCGGTATCAACCACCGGATCGTTCGCATCATCGCCATCGGCCAAGACCGTATAGAAACCGGTGATTGACCCTTCATTGCCAATGCCCGTACCGGTTCGCTCAATCAATGCCGGTATCATCGACACAACTGATGGCGGATAGCCTTTTGAGGTAGGCTGTTCACCAAGTGCCAGCCCAATTTCACGGCGCGCATGCGCAACGCGTGTTAGCGAGTCCATGATCAAAAGAACATTTTTACCCTTTGAACGGAAATATTCGGCAATGGCAGTTGCCCTATTTGCCCCGCGAATCCGCAACAAGGGCGACCGATCAGCCGGTTCTGCAACAATCACCGTTCTGTCGCGAGATTTGCCGTTCAGAACTTCAGCGGCAAAGCTTGCCACTTCACGCGCACGTTCACCAATTAGCCCTACAACAACTATATCTGCCTCGGTAAACCGCGTCATCATCCCCAAAAGAATGGATTTACCAACACCTGATCCAGCGATGATGCCAACACGCTGGCCCTGCCCAACCGTCAAAAGACTGTTGATTACCCGAACGCCGACATCAAGCTGCTTATCGACCGGACGCCGCGCCAGCGGGTTGGTTTTTTTACCATTTAAAGGCCAACTGTCGGCAAGATGCATTGGCGGCCCGTCATCGAGCGCATGGCCAAGCGCGTCAATCGCGCGGCCAAGCAATTCTGGCCCCACCTTGATTGAATGGCCATCATCGCTGACCGTAACTTTAGCACCAACGCTGATTTGCGCATTATGGTCATGAACCGACAGAAGATTGTTATTATCTTTGAAGCCAATCACTTCGGCATTGATTGTTTCACCCTTTTGGGTCGCAACCTGACAAAGCGTGCCAATTGTGGCGGGAAAGCCATCACATTCTATAATATGGCCGTCAAACCGGCTAACGCAGCCCGACAGGCGGACCGGCTTGTCTAAATCAAGCGCGTCAATATCACTTGTTAATTGCCCCATAAGCGCGCTCATGGTGATGTCTCATCTGATGGCGAAGGAGACTGGTCATCCTGAGCGTTATCCGGTCCGACGTTATCTGATGCGACGTTA
>DFSK01000049.1:0-6238 GCA_002378605.1 Alphaproteobacteria bacterium UBA3439 | reverse complement strand
CTTCTACCGATGTTGTTTCAACTGGCGCTGTTTCAACCGGTTCTGGCTCTGTTGGGGCTGGCTCGGTCGGGGCTGGCTCGGTTGGGGTTATTTCATCTGGCGTTATGCCGGGGGCAAGATCTGCAGGCGCTTTAGCCATTGTCTTTGCGGTTTCGGCATATTGCCCACCAAGGCGGGCCTCAGCAATATCATGTAATTCGACACCGGCAAATTTTAGAATGACATCACCGCGCGCTAGGCCTGGTTCGGCAACAAAATCAAAATGCGTATCGGCTAAATATGGCAACATGACTTTATAATCATCAGCGTTGATATGCACTTTTCCAGCAGTCATTTTCTGGCCAATACTGGTCACTAGCGCCTCGATACGGACAAGGAAATTTTCAGGCATGTCATCAATTTTTTGGCCAGCACGCTGGCTTGCCAGTCTCAAAATCGTAGAATGGATCGAGCGCGATAAATCTTCCGCCTGCAAAGCCTGCGGCTTGGCAAGCGCAACAAGTGCCGCCTCAAAAGCGGCAATTTTATCGGCCAAATTCGCCTGTGCCGCCGCTTCGGCTTCGGCTTTGGTTTCAACGATCCCCGCATCGCGTCCAGCAATCATCCCTTCCGCTTTGCCACGTTCAAATGCCGCCGCTACGGTCTCAAAATTTGCGGCATTCGGTGTGTCTTCGGCAGCATCACCATCACCATTATCGGCTATCAAATCATTTTCAACGGTATCATTGGCAAACGGGTTATTTGCAAGCGCGTCATTGGCTAGGTTGACACTTGCACCAGAAGGTTGGTCATCTGAAACCTTATCTGGCGTAACATTTGAAGCGGCGTCACTGATTGGCAATGGCGAGTTGTCAGGTGACGCAGTTTCCCCACGTGGATCTTTAGCACCATCGGCAGACATCAAAGCCCCACCATCATCGCAGCTCACTACCGCATCTTGATTATCAAATTGCGGATTAGCCGAATTGGTGTCTACAGAATTGAGGTCATCTGAATTTTGGGCTTCGCCAGCTTGTGCCTTGCTTGCCGACGCTGCCTCAGCGCGCTGTGCCGCGGCAAGTGCTTCCTTGGCTTGCATATCCGCTTCGATTTCGGCGTCGCGTCGCTGCGCCTCAATCGCAATTTCCATCAGACTGCGGGGTTTAAAGCTATGATCTTTCGTAATATTGCGGGTTTCGGACCGTTTGAATTCGGCATTTTGCAAAACCGCAAGAAGGCGGGCAACCTCACTTTCAGCAAGATGGCCACTTTGTTCTTCAACATCCATTTTGACCGCATCGATCATGTCACAAATACTCTATTTCCGGCCTAGACAAAATCATCACCGCCGCGACCAGCAAGAACAATACTGCCCTCATCAGATAAGCGTCGTGCAACATTGATGATTTCTTTTTGCGCTGCCTGCACTTCTGTTAGCCGCACTGGCCCAAGTGCTTCCATTTCGTCCATAATGTTAGCAGCTGCACGTTTTGACATACATCCGAACAGCTTTTCTTGAAGCGGCTCATCCGCACCTTTCAAAGCCATGATCAAAAGCTCACTGTCGACAGAGCGCAGCAGAGTTTGCAATGACTTATCGTCTGACATAATTAAAGTATCAAACACAAACATGCTTTCTTGAATGGCCAACATCAGACCCTTATCACCCTTGGCAATATCTTTCATGATACGGCCTTCCATGGCCTGCTGAGTAAAGTTCATAATTCGTGCCGCCGCATCAATACCGCCAACCTGAGTAGCCCTGAGCGAGGTGTTTGCTTTAAATTTACGTTGCATCACTTCTTCAAGTTCACGAATGGCATCCGGACCAACTGTTTTCAAGGTTGCGATTCTACGAATGACTTCTGATTGAATATTTTCAGCTAAAAGCCCAAGTACGTCTGCACCTTGACCAGCGTCAAGGTAAGAAACAACGAGCGCAATGATCTGCGGATGCTCGTCAGAAATCAATTCCGCAATCGAACGCGCATCCATCCAATCAAGGATCTCAATAGGCCGCTCACTTGCCGATGGTGCAATTCTGCTCAAAACTGACTGGGATTTATCTTCTCCAAGCGCTTTTACCATGACATTGCGTATATAGTTTCCGGCACCCATGCCAAGGCTGGTTTGCGCCTTGATAATGGCCAGAAATTCATCAAGAACAAGATTTACAGTTTCCTGATCAAGTCCCTGAACCGAATACATTGCTGTACCCAAATGCTGGACCTCTCGCGGTGATAGGTTGCGCAGAATTTCTGATGCTTCATCTTCACCAATCAGCATCATCAAGATTGCTGATTTTTGCGTACCGGTCAGATTGTCAAAAACTGACCCTTTATCCTTTTCTTGATCTTCTGCTGGAGCAGCCATGTCACTCACCTTTTACTTTTATCACTTGCCGCTTAGCTGATGTCGCGCGACATCATCGACTTGAACACGTTGGACACACGACCCGCCTCGTCGGAGACAATCATACGGATTACCGCAACCTTGTCATCATAGGTGTTCGCCGTATCCAACATTTCCGCTGAAATTGACGCCTTCTTCGGCTTCAGCTTGGCCTTAATATCCTCAAGGCTTTCACCTTCGCCAACCTCAATCTGGTCAATATCAATTTCATCTTCCGAACCAGGCGCACCATGCATACCAGGAACTTGTGTCGGAATTAGAATGCGGTTCAGTAGTGGGCGCACAACGCCAAGAATAACAATGGCGAGGATAAGCACAAATCCAGTTTGATTGATGATCGAACGCATATAGGGCTTTTCAAACCACTCAATCTTCACACCTTCAGCCAATTCATTCATAAAGGGTGCGCTTGAGACGGTTAGGCTGTCACCCCGCTCTTTATCTATACCAACAGCATCGGCAACGAGCTTTTCAATCTGAAGCAATTCACCCTCAGACATTTTCTGCGTTGTTGGCAGGCCGGTATCTGGGTCCGTGATGGTACGCTCGCGCACCAGAACAGCAGCATTGATTTTACGGATGACACTAGTCGGATTCATTGTACTTGAAACGGTTCGGCTTACCTCATAATTCTTCACTTCGCTTGACGATTGCGACCGCATTTCTTCATTGCCACCATTTGCAGTTGATTCTGTTGTCAAATTGGCCGCAGCAGGTGGCTGATTTGCAAGCGCACCCGGAATACCCTTGGCCTGCGCTGCCATAGTTCTATCTGATGTGCTTTGCTCGCTTCGAAGCGCATTGCCGTTTGGATCAACAACTTCTTCGGTAATTTCACTCCGCGTATAATCAATATCCAAATTGATCTGGGCATTTATATTGCCAGCTCCCACAATCGGTGTCAGCAACGAAGTGATGCGGGCGCGGTAAATGTCTTCTAACCGGATCCGTTGTTCTAGCTGTTCATTTGATAACCGGCCCTCTGCACTACCATTGCTTCGGGATAACAAATTACCGTTTTGGTCAACAACCGAGACGTTTTCTTTGGTCAGACTTGGAACCGAAGCCGACACCAAATGCAAAATCGCCTCAACTTGAGAACGGCCAAGGCTGCGCCCGCGCGCAAGTTGCAAAAAGACTGACGCGGTTGGCTCAGCCTGCTGGCGCACAAATACCTCTTTATCAGGAAGGGCAAGATGCACTCTTGCACTTATAACCAAATCAATTTCGCTAATCGAACGAGCAAGTTCCATTTCCTGTGATTGTTTCAATCTTGCCGCTTCAACCGACCGGCTTGACCCCATTTGAATTGAGTCCAGCTGTTCGTAACCTGTCGCCGCCGACGCTGGCAGCCCCTGCGCGGCCAATGTCATCCGCGAGCTATGATAATTTTCAGTTGGGACTAGAACGTCACCCGTCACCGGATCCAGTGTTACATTTACCCCCGAATTGCGGAGCGCATCCAGAACGCGCGATTTTTCTGCTTCGGGAAGACCTGCATAGAGCGTGGTTCGTGTTGGTTGCTGCATCCAGAGATAAGCTCCAAGACCAATCACCGCTACCGCCAACGCAATAAAGGTAGGCAGCGAGCGTTGAAATGCTGGCTGGTTATAAATGCGACTGACTTGCGAGACGATTGACCCTGCTTGCTGAAAAACACCTGAGTCATTCGAAACCATTTCACTATTCTGATTTACAACTGCGTCGGCCATGGTTTTATGTCCTGAACTTTTAATTAATGGGTCTTAATTTCAACTTTAAGGCACGGTTTGGTGCTGCCTAAACTGGCATATTCATAATATCCTTGTAGGCGCTGAGCATTTTGTTCCGAACGTTCAAAGTCAGCTGAAACCCCAGGCTGGAGACCTGCTGGCTGATCATAACTTTTGAAATGTCGTTTTCGGTGCCAAGTTCATAGGCTTTGGTCATGCTGGCGGCGTCATTCTGCGCGTTTGCCACTTCTTTTAGCGCATTGCCCATTCGATCCGTGAAACCGGGTTTGTTGGTTTCGGGGGCAAGGGCTGCATCAGCTTGTGCGCGAAGCTGTGCGCGAAGCGAAGAAATTGGGCCAGTCATTGAACTAATTTGTGTCATATCTACCTCTTAACCGGTTAAGCGCTTGCGCTTTTTGAAAGTGCCATTTCGGTCGTCATGCTTTTCACAATCCGCTCTTGAATGGCGCCATCGACCATAATGTCACCAGCCATGATTTTGCCGCCAGACGACAGAACGATTGCACGCTGCAAAACATTTTCCAGCTCGCGAACATTCCCCGGCCAATTGTAAGCTAGCAAAATGTCTGCCGCTTCATCATCGATCGACGGAAGATCATCAAGAACCATGCTATGACGTGCCAGCAAGATGCTGCTGATCGGAATAATATCATCGGTGCGCTTTGCCAGATGCTGGGTCGTCAGCGGGAAAACATTCAACCGATAAAATAGATCTTCGCGGAATTTGCCATTGCTGATTTCAGACAGCATCTCGCGGTTTGTGGTGGCAATCACCCGAACATCAACATCAATCTCGCGTTGGCTGCCAAGTGGGGTAACCGTGCGCTCTTGCAATGCCCGCAGCAATTTCGCCTGCAATGACAATGGCATTTCAGAAATTTCATCAAGCAGTAGAGTGCCGCCATCAGCAGCGCGGAAAATACCCTTATTGGCTGTTGATGCGCCCGTAAACGCGCCTTTTTCGTGACCAAACAAAATCGCTTCAAGCATATTTTCTGGGATTGCGGCGCAATTGACGGCGACAAAGGCCTTGTCCTTGCGGCTTGATTGATTATGGATGAATTTGGCAAGAACTTCTTTACCCGTTCCCGTTGGGCCATTTATAAACACGGTGACATCGGTTACTGCAACACGGCTAGCCAGCGCCATTAATTGGCGGCTATTCGGATCGGCAACAGCAACATGGTCACCGTCAAGACAAAGCGTCACTGCCATTTGCAGGCTGTAATTTGCCGCCGCGGGGGTGTTTTGCGCTGATTTTGGCATGCAAAGCCGGATCAATTTGCCATTCATCTCGTGCGAGACAAGGAACTGATCGCTTTCATCATGCCCTATCACCATTAATTTCTTGGCTTTCATACTTCGTGCCATATCAACAATGCCAGGCGTGCCACCATTCTTCTCGGCAAATTCGGCACTACATAGGAACACATCATAGCTTTGCGGGATTTTAGCATTCGGGTTTGCCGACCCAGTCGCACAGTCCCCTGCTGGCTTGGCCGCGATATCCTCGCGAATGCCAATTTCGGCCATCCGCATTGTGAAAATATCGATCAGCATATCCGCCACAGGCAGTAACTGTCTCTCAATACAAACTTTAACCATGTCTCATGTCTCCCGACTACTCATGCCCATTGGTAAAGGCAAAATCCAAGCCAAGTTGGATCAAGAGAGGATAAAAATATCTATCTATCTGATTTATTTATATTCTTTATCTGCTACACCTAATAAAAAAGATTACATTTTTCTGACACACAAACCAAAACGATGATTTTTTTTGTTCAAATTTCTGACACGTTGGTCTAAGGTTGCGTTTAAGACTTGGTCAAAAGTTCTAATTATGGTTGGGTATTTATTGTGGGTGAAAACGAACTGGTTGGCCAATCTGCAGCAATGCGTGATGTAAGACGGCTTATTGATATTGCGGCGCCAGCCAAAACAACCATTCTCGTCCTTGGCGCAACAGGCACCGGCAAAGAACTTGTCGCCCGCAGCATTCACAAATTTTCAGCAAGAAAAGGCGATTTGATTTCGATCAATTGTTCAGCCATTCCAGTCGAATTGCTAGAGTCAGAGCTGTTTGGCTATGAAAAAGGGGCTTTTACCGGCGCTGA
>DFSK01000028.1:7658-7852 GCA_002378605.1 Alphaproteobacteria bacterium UBA3439 | reverse complement strand
CATGACGCTGCCGATCGTGGCGAAAAACTGGCGATGCCGGTTTTGGCTCTATGGGGCGATATCGGGTTTGTTGGCAAACATTATGATGTGATTGACGAATGGCAAAACTATGCAAGTCATGTTGATGGTCAAGCGATCAATAGCGGGCATTTTCTGGCCGAAGAGGCACCCGATCAAACCTTGGCCGCCCTTAC
>DFSK01000028.1:729-7331 GCA_002378605.1 Alphaproteobacteria bacterium UBA3439 | reverse complement strand
GCCAAGATTCTTGATTTTGCGTCTGGACGCGGGCGGCATTGCTGCGCCCTTGACCGTGCTTTTCCCGGCCGGTTCTCATTCTTGGCAATTGACCGCGATGATTCTGCATTGGCAGCTTTAAAGGCCAGCTGCCCTTCGATCAAAACCTGCCAATTTGATCTGGAAGATGCGACTATCTGGTCTTTTGCTGAAGATGGGTTCGATATTGTGATTGTCGCCAATTACCTGCACCGGCCACGGCTTGGCGATTTATTCGGGCTTGTGCGGCAGGGTGGTTATCTTGCCTATGAAACCTTTGCCACCGGCAATGAGGCCTTTGGCCGCCCAAGCAATCCTGACTTTTTATTGCAGGACGGCGAGCTGGCCGCAAGGCTGCCTGATGATTTTACCATTCTTGACTATTTTCACGGCAAAATAGACCAGCCAAAACCGGCCATCATCCAGCGGCTTTCGGCAAAACGTCAGATCGGCAAATAATTAGCGCATGATAAACGGATTGGCCGCGCTTGTTTGCTGGGCAATCCAGACCGATTTGACCTGCAGAAATTCCTTGATCGATTCCTTGCCACTTTCACGGCCTTCGCCGCTGCGCTTATAGCCACCAAATGGCGAGGTAAAGCTAACCGCGCGATAGGTATTGACCCAGACCGTGCCCGCTTTTAGCTTTTCCGACATGCGCAAAGCGCGGCCAATATCACTTGTCCAGACCCCGGCAGCCAGCCCGTAAACAATGTCATTGCCAATGGCAATTGCCTCATCTTCAGTATCAAATGGGATCACTGACAGAACCGGCCCAAACACTTCTTCTTGGGCGATACGCATTTGGTTATCGACACCGGTAAAGATGGTTGGCTGGACAAATTGTTTGCCTTTTGCCCCCGCACCGCGATAAGCGTCGCCGCCAAGAACACAAACGGCCCCTTCAGATTTAGCAATATTGATATAATCCATAATTTTTTCATATTGCGGCATGGTTGTGACCGGCCCCACATGCGTTTCGGTCGACATTGGGTCACCGATTTTTGCCGCACCCGCGACCTCGACAAGCCGTTTTACAAATTTATCATGGATCGAACGCTGGACAAGAAGCCGTGATCCGGCGATGCAGGTTTGCCCTGTTGCTGCGAAAATACCCGAAATCGCGCCCATGACGGCGGCTTCAAAATCGGCATCTTCAAAAACGATGTTGGGTGATTTACCGCCAAGTTCCAAAGTGACCGGCATGATTTTCTTGGCTGCTGCCTCATAGATTTTCTGGCCCGACACATCCGAGCCGGTAAAGGCAATTTTATCAACATGCGGATGATCGACCAAAGGCGCCCCAACTTCCATGCCAAAACCGGTAACTGCATTCACCACACCCGCGGGAAAGCCAGCTTCTTCGATAAGCGCCATAAATTCCAATGTTGATGCCGACGTATATTCAGATGGCTTTACCACTGCGGTATTTCCCGCGGCCAAAGCCGGTGCCAGCTTCCATGCCAGCAGCAATAAAGGCGAATTCCACGCTGTAATCATGCCGATAACGCCAAGCGGCTCATAACGGGTGAAATTGAAAATGCCCGGTTTGTCAGAGGGAATAACCGCCCCCTCAATCTTGTCAGCAAGCCCGCCAAAATAGCGATACCATTCAGCCAGATATTTGGTTTGCGCGCCCATTTCGGCAATCAGCTTGCCATTGTCGCGAACTTCGATTTCACCAAGCCGCACCGCCTCGCGTTCGATAATTTCGGCCAGCTTGACCATCAGCTTGCCGCGGGCGGTTGGGCCGGTTGCGCCCCATTCGCCATCAAAGGCGGCTTTTGCTGCTGTCACCGCATGATCAATATCATCAGCATTGCCGCGGGCTATTTTGGCCCATACGTCTCCAGTATAGGGGTTTTCACTATCAAACCATTCACCCGATGCCGGATCACATAACGCCCCATTAATATAATGTTGATAGGTCTTCATCACGCATATCTCCTTAAAAAAAGGGCTTGGCCTTCGGTTATTTCAAATCATTTACCATCGGCCAAACGGCCAGCACTGTAACAGTGCCAGCAAAAAACGCCGCTGCCAATGCCGATCCAAATGCGCGGTTGGAATTATTTTCCAGCCAGTCAGCATTTGTCAGTTGCCTTGCCCGCACTTTCCTATCTATCGTAAATAATCTAGGCGGCCATTTTCTTGGTCATCCTATGTTTACACAACATCGCAATCGTCTGCGGCATTCAAATGAAACGTGATAATTGAAAGAAAGCAAATGGCTGTTTCTACACCCCATATTTGGGAAGATGATATTTTTAATGCTTTCAAAAAGGCAGGCATCAGCCAGGTTCCTTATGTACCCGATGCGGGTCATGCGCATTTAATCCGACGTGTTCATGATGACCCCGATATGACGCCAATTGTCCTAACCACCGAAGAAGAAGGCATTGCGTCATCCTGCGGCGCATGGCTTGGTGGTAAAAAATCGGTACTTTTGATGCAATCAAGCGGCGTTGGCAATTGCGTCAACATGCTTAGCCTTGTCACCAATTGCAATTTTCCCTTTGTCACGATTGTCAGCATGCGTGGCGAATATGGCGAATTTAATTCATGGCAGGTGCCAATGGCGCGCGCCACCCCGACAAGCTTTGAAATGATGGGGGTAGAAGTGATGCGCTGTAACAGCCCCGAAGAGGTTGGGCCAACGGTTGACGCCGCGCTTTATGCCGCCTTTGCCAGTGAACAGAAAATCGCAATTCTATTATCGCAGCGCCTTATTGGCCGCAAGGAGTGGTAGAGATGTCAGAAATGGTAACAATTGAACGCCGTGCGGCGGTTGAACATTTGCTGCAAAATCGTGACGATATGCTTGTCGTTTGCGGTCTTGGCTCATCAACTTATGATGTCTATGCAGCTGGCGACCATCATGCCAATTTCTATTTATGGGGTGCGATGGGTGGTGCGGTCATGATCGGCCTTGGTCTTGCGCTTGCCGAACCCGACCGGCATGTGATGGTCATCACCGGCGATGGCGAGGCCTTGATGGGAATTGGCGCGCTTGCCACGGTTGCGGCGCAAAAGCCAAATAACCTCAGCATCATTGTTCTGGACAATGGGCATTTTGGCGAAACCGGTATGCAGAAAAGCCATACCTCGCATGGCGTCGACCTTGCCGAAGTTGCCACTGGCTGTGGGTTCGTTGGCTGTCAGACCATCTATGATTATGATGTTCTTGATGCTTTTACCAATAAACCGAATGATCCATCTGGCCCGCGTTTGGCTGTGGTGAAAATCACCACCGACAATCCGCCGCGCGCCTTGCCAAATGTTGACGGAATCTATGTCAAAACCCGGCTTCGGCAATGGCTTGGACACCAGCCCTGCTAGGGGTAAATAAACCTGATTTGCGGCATGGTCTGATCAGATCAAATTTGCTATAGCTACTTCCGAAGTTTTTAAAATCGCTATCTCGGCTGCTATTTACAGTTGGTTATGCTATCTCTGGCACGCCATCACTAAACTGGCAATATCTCTGAGATCAAGGTGCAAGGCGCGATCATGAAAAAGAACCAGCTAAAGCAATCTAATCGCTATATCAATGATTTGCGCCGGATGAATTATCAGCAAGGCCAAGTCAAAAATGCCCGATCAGGGCTTTTGCCCTTTGTCATTGCGGCCATCTTTCTGATTATCGCTGGCATCTATGGCAGCCTAAGCCTGCATGTTGCCAGTGAAAATATCGTGATGCTGGTTGCCGCGGCGATTATCGGTGGCTACATGGCGCTGAATATTGGGGCAAATGATGTTGCCAATAATATGGGCCCAGCGGTTGGCGGCAAGGTGCTGACGGTTACCGCTGCCGTTGTGATTGCCGCGGTTTGTGAAAGCGCGGGCGCTATTCTGGCTGGCGGCGATGTTGTGCAGACGGTTGCCAAAGGCATTATCAATCCGGGCGATGGTGTTACCGCGACCGATTTTAGAAATCTGATGCTAAGCGCCCTATTTGCCGCCGCGCTATGGATTAATCTGGCAACCTTTTTAAATGCACCCGTTTCAACCACCCATTCGATTGTTGGCGGGGTTATGGGGGCCGGTATTGCTGGCGCTGGCTTTGGCTTGGTCAATTGGGTAACCATGGCGAAAATCGCCGCAAGCTGGGTCATTTCGCCTGTTTTTGGCGGCATTGTCGCCGCTGGCCTGTTGTTATTTATCAAGGTCAAGATTTTGAATGTCGAAGACCGCAAACAGGCTGCCCGCCGCTGGGTACCGGTTCTGATCGGTTTGATGGCAAGTGCTTTTGCCGCCTATATGGCAATGAAGGGGCTGAAAAAGATCTGGAAACCATCAACGATCGAGATTTACGCCTATTCAATTGCTGCGTTTTTTACCGCATGGCTTTTGTCCGTTCCCTATATCGCCAAACGCGCCGAATCCATCACCAACCGCAAAAAGCAGATCTATACGCTGTTTAACCTGCCATTGGTGATTGGTGTTTCGCTGTTATGTTTTGCGCATGGTGCGAATGATGTGGCTAACGCCGTTGGCCCTTTGGCCGCGATTGTGTCGACCTTTAGTACAGCTGGTGTCGCCGCAAAGGTTGCCATTCCGCTTTGGGTGATGATTATCGGCGCGGCTGGTCTGGCCCTTGGCCTGTTGTTATTTGGGCCAAAATTGATCAACACTGTTGGTGAAAAAATCACCCGCCTGAACGCGCCCCGTGCCTATTGTGTTGCGCTGGCCTCGGCTGTTACCGTGCTGATTGCCACAACATTGGGCCTTCCGGTTAGTTCAACCCATATTGCCATTGGTGCCATTTTCGGCGTCGGGTTTCTTCGTGAATTTATTGAAAACCCAGATAAAAAGCGCCTAAAGCCAAGTCACAAGCTGAACACCACTGCGCTTGATGCTTTTCAAAACGTCAATATCAGATTGCGGCGCAAGCTAGTGCGGCGGCAATTTGTGCTGTCGATTGGGGCGGCATGGATCATCACCGTGCCAGCATCGGCACTATTGGCGTCTATGCTTTTTTACGTTTTGCAGTTTCTAGTATCAGCGGTTTGATCGCGGCAAATTGGTTAATAACCAGCCGGAAATCTTCACGGTCGGTTACGCGCGGCGCATCGTCTAGCAACGCCCAATGGCGTTCACGTTTTGGCTGTTCGGGCCATTCGTCAAATTGCTTTGACACCAGCATTGGATAATAGGTCACCGCAACCTGCGTGAGGGTGCCATTATCGGTTTTAGTCACCACATGGGTCATCGGAAAATCGGTCAAGATACGACCTTTGACTCCCGCCTCTTCAAAGGCTTCACGCTTGCATCCTTTTTTATGGCTTTCATCTGGCTTTAGGTTGCCCTTTGGCAAAATCCAGCGCCCGCGGCGTTGTGATGTGACAAACATGATGGCAATGTTATCACCGCTAATATCAAACGGTATGACACCAATTTTATGATCCATAGAAGATTTCCCTGATTAGGTAATTTAACGGCGCGCAATTTTACTGCATAATGGCACATTGGCCGAAAATCGGTTTGCTGGATGATATGATCATAAAACAAATTGCCGAAGGTGAACAACTTAAGTTTTCACCGCCGCCGATCAGGATTGCATAAAAACATCATAGCGAACCGATTTGCCAATGATCTGATGTGATGCAGGCGGGATATCGGCCATCGGCGCGGCCTTGGCTGGCCATTTCAACACAACACGACGCGAGGCATGCGCCAGCGCGGTTTGCATAAGGCGGGTCTGATCATCATCAATGCCGACAATAGCCCGGATTTGACGCATTTCCGCCTTGACCAAGGCCGATTTATTGCGCGGCGGATGCATCGGATCAACAAGCACGATTTCCGGCGATAATTCGGGCAAAAGCGCGATAGCATCACCATGGATTAGCGTCATCCGCTTGATGATTTCGGCAGTAACACCGCCAGCATCAAGCGCACGCGCCATGCCATCGCGCAATAATGCATGCATGTCTACCGATCGTTCGATCATCATAACCGTGGCGCCAAGCGAGGCCAGCAGAAACGCATCACGGCCAAGCCCCGCCGTTGCATCAATCACAGTGGGAGTCTTGCCCGCGCGCAGGCCCATCGCCTTGGGCAATTCCTGCCCGCGCCCGCCGCCAAAGCGGAGGCGATGCGCGACAGGGCCGTTCACGAAATCCACGCGTAACTCTGGATGTGTTTGCGTCATGCCCTGCTCACCGCGCGCATCCTTTTCAAAGTGTTAACGCGCAATACGCTAAAACAGGGCCTGAGCTCTAGAACGGCACGATCCACGATCCCATCTTGTTTAAAACCAACGGTAAACATTCCGGTCAAGATGCCCCTGTTTTAAAACAGACCCAAAGCACTGCTTTGGATGTGATCAACAGATACGTTCTCGGCAGGCCTGNNGTCGCATCGATAATATGCGGATTAATGCCCGGCTTTAGACCGGCCGCCTTTGGCAAATCCTGTCCGCGCCCCCCGCCAAACCGCAAACGATGCTGAACCGCGCCCCCCACAAAATCACAACGAAGCGCCTTGCCCGTTGGCACGGCGACATCCGCATCTTCTTGGTGCGCTGGCCGGTCATTGCTGTCATTGTCATGCATGGAAAACGCAAATCCTAATCGGGTGTC
>DFSK01000028.1:459-584 GCA_002378605.1 Alphaproteobacteria bacterium UBA3439 | reverse complement strand
CCATGCTACGCGGGGCGTTTGGCGTACTTAAGAGGTGAAAAATCTGCGCGCCTCTGCTTATCTCCGAGCGTGGATATCACAGCTCTCGGCTTTTACGCCCTTGTGTGCGGTGTGCTTAGCGTCGC
>DFSK01000028.1:0-167 GCA_002378605.1 Alphaproteobacteria bacterium UBA3439 | reverse complement strand
GCCCCTCGTTTTGGCGCAGCTTTCGTGCGCTTCGGACTAGGTGCCGCGATTGGCGTTCTTGCGGCGCTGATCCTGCCATCGCCGCGTGTCATACTCGGCCTCTAGTCGCGTGCTCCTGCGAAACGTGCCTGCCACTCTTCACGCTCGTCATCAGTAATCTTGCGGAA
>DFSK01000122.1:455-2680 GCA_002378605.1 Alphaproteobacteria bacterium UBA3439 | reverse complement strand
TGCCATCCGCAATATTTGCTTCGCCTTGCCGAGGTCATTGAGGCGGCAGGTGCTGATCTTGGCTATCGCTGGTATGGGTCGCGGGCGCTGCTGTCAATGCGGCTGGAAAAGGGCTGGGGCGTGTGGTCGCTGGAATATCGTCCTGATTTCAATGCGGTTGAATCCGGCATGGACGCCTTTATCAATTGGAACAAAGATTTTATTGGCAAGGATGCCACATTAAAAGCACAAAAAGATGGGCCGGATCAGCGGCTTGTCACAATGATAATTGATGTTGACGCAATTGATGTCTCGAATGACGAGGCCATATTAAAAGATGGTCAGGCGGTGGGTTATGTATCATCTGGCGGCTATGCGCATCGGGTTGGCCAGTCAATGGCAATGGGCTATGTCAAAACCGCTTATGCTGGCGCGGGGACAAAATTACAGGTGGAAATTCTGGGAACGCTTTTTGATGCCGAAATTCTGGGCGCAGCGGCCTATGATCCGAATGGTGCGCTTATGCGCGGCTAGATTTGGCCTTTGTCTTTGCCAAAAAAGGCTGCTTTTTTGCCTCATGTGCCATCGCCAAAAATATCTACATGTCATGCTTGTTTTACATTTGTGTAAACGTTCATTTTGGATTTAACATTTCTTTATAGAATAATGGTTTTTCCGCCATTTCATTGGGTGAATTCTTTTTGGGAAGAAACGAGTTGAACATGTTAAATGAAGAACAGATTTGGAAATTGGTGGACGCAAAAAGGGCTGAATTTATTGCATTATCGGATCGGGTTTTTGAAACACCCGAAACGCTTTACAATGAATTTGCATCGGTTGCCGAACATGTGGCGGCGTTAAAAGCCGAAGGATTTGTCGTTACCGAAGGCATTTGCGGCATGCCAACTGCGGTCATGGGCGAAGCTGGAACCGAAGGGCCGGTGATTGCCATTCTTGGTGAATTTGACGCGCTTCCCCAGCTTAGTCAGGCCCCCGGTGTCGCCGCGCATAGCCCCATTGAGTCGGGCGGCAATGGGCATGGATGTGGCCATAATCTGTTGGGGGCAGCGTCGCTTTTGGCGGCAACTGCGGTCAAGGATTGGCTTGCCGAAAATGGCATTGCGGCACGGGTGCGCTATTATGGTTGCCCCGCCGAAGAAGGTGGCGCAGCCAAGGCCTATATGGCACGCGATGGTTTGTTTGATGATGTCGATGCGGCGATTTCTTGGCACCCATCAACCTTTAATGCTGTCCAGCATGGCCATTCGCTTGCCAATTCGCGTATTGATTTCACCTTTCATGGCAAGGCGGCGCATGCGGCCGCTGCCCCGCATCTTGGCCGAAGCGCCCTTGATGCCTGTGAGCTGATGAATATTGGGGTGAATTATCTTCGTGAGCATATGCCCGACTCAGCGCGGGTGCATTATGCCTATCTTGATGCTGGCGGGGTTGCGCCAAATGTTGTTCAGGCAAAAGCAACGGTTCGCCAGCTTGTGCGGGCGGCTGATTTGTCAACTTTGCGTGACCTTGTTGCGCGCGTGCGCAGCATTGCCGATGGCGCGGCCTTAATGACCGGAACCGAGGTGGACGTCAAAGTCTATTCAGGGGTTTCCAATCTGGTTGGCAATCGGCCACTTGAAGAAATGATGCAGCGTGAATTTGACAAGCTTGGGCCGGTGCCGTTTGACGCTGATGATTCCGGTTTCGCCAATGAAATTCGCCAGACTTTGACCAAGGATGATATCGCTGCCAGCTTTCAACGTGTTGGTCTTGAAACGCCTGCTGATCTGCCGCTTTGCGATTTTGTTGCGCCGCTTGACCGGACAAGTAGTGGCGGTGAGGGATCAACTGATGTTGGCGATGTGAGCTGGGTTGTGCCAACGGTTCAGGCACGCGTTGCGACCTGCGCGGTTGGCACGCCATTTCATACATGGCAAACCGTCGCTCAAGGAAAGGCACCGGCGGCGCATAAGGGCATGATCCATGCGGCAAAAGTGATGGCGGCAACGGCCAGCGCCTTGATTCAATCGCCAGAAACACTCGAGGCGGCGCGTGCTGTTCATAATGACCGGCAGGCTAAAACGCCGTATCAATGTCCAATTCCAAAAGAGGTTAGCCCGCCTATCATTGCCAAGCCTGAATAGGCGGCGACGGCAATCGGCCATCAAAATAATTAGCTTCGCCAGCCCCTTATGGGGCTGGGCGTCTTTGCCCTTGGGCTGAGATGTTTATGGCCAGTTTTGATT
>DFSK01000122.1:0-198 GCA_002378605.1 Alphaproteobacteria bacterium UBA3439 | reverse complement strand
GGCCAGTTTTGATTGGGCAAGCTGAACCCAAAAACTGGCGCCAATTGGCAATAGATCATCATTGAAATCAAAATGCGGACTATGCAGATTTTCTGACTGTAATCCCGCCCCAAGCCAGATATAGGCACCGGGTTTTTTCTCCAGCATAAAGGAAAAATCCTCGGCACCCATGACCGGTGTCATGCTGGTTTCCAGCCC
>DFSK01000077.1:5470-8287 GCA_002378605.1 Alphaproteobacteria bacterium UBA3439 | reverse complement strand
TCGGCGCGGATATATTCGTCTTTTGCAAAAGCCACAATCTTGCGGCGTTGGGTCAACTCGATTGTGGTGATCTGACTGGTAAAATATCCAGCCGCATCGGCATGCGCTGCACGGCTTTGTGACTGGGCTGCAAAAGCGTCCATATCTTCACGGCTGATCTGATAGTCAGCGGCAATATTTTCGGCGGTTATGCCCATATGACCAATTCCAAACGGATCATGCAGCGCACCAGTCATCATATCGACAACCGCGGCATCACCCATGCGCGCGCCCCAGCGTTGCGCTGGCAGGATATAGGCACCCCGGCTCATCACCTCAACACCGCCAGCAAGCGCGGTATCGCAATCGCCAAGCTGGATAAGCTGGGTTGCGCTCACAATTGCCTGAAGGCCACTTCCGCATAAGCGATTGACCTGAAAGGCAGGGGCTGTTTCGGCAAGGCCAGCGCCAATCGAAATACAGCGCGGCGAATACATATCGCGCGGCTCGGTATGGATGACATGACCATAAATCGCATGCTGAATAGCATCAGCGGGCACCCCAGATTTGGCAATCGCATCTTTGGCAACCGGAATGGCAAGATCAATTGGCGGCGTGTCTTTCAGGCTGCCGCCATAACTGCCAATCGCCGATCTTTGCGCCGCCAGAATGAAAATATTTGTCATGGTGATCTCCCGATCCAGTCATTTAATCCGTCTTTATGATTTCGCCCAATTCAATGGGCCGCCGCGAAACCCCGGAAAACCAATGCCAAAAATCATGCCTGCATCGGCGCTGTCGACCGAATCAACGACACCGTCATCAACCGCTTGCTGGCATTCATCAATCATCGGTGCCAGCATGGATTTGACAATGCCTGCCATGATGGCGGCATCTTGTGGCTGGCGAGGGCGAATGGCGCGATTGCCGTCCCAATCATAAAAGCCGCTTCCCGATTTCCGGCCAATCGTGCCTGCATCGCATTTTTCGGTTAGCAATGTTTTGGCGGCGGGGGCGATGCCAAGAACAACGCCAACATCAAGACAAACATCAAGCCCGATTTGGTCGGCAAGTTCGATTGGCCCCATTGGCATGCCGAAATCGACCAATGCTTCATCAATCATATCGGCGTTTTCGCCAGCGGCAACCGCCTCAATCGCTTTGAAGATATAGGGAAGCAAGGCGCGATTGACCAAAAAGCCCGACGCCGATTTGCACCGGATTGGCATTTTGCCAATGCGTCCGGCAAACTGCATGCCGCGATTGACCATATTCTGGTCGGAAAATTTGGACCAGATCACCTCGACAAGCGGCAAAACCGGCACCGGATTAAAGAAATGCAATCCAATCAGACGTTCAGGCGCTTTTAAGGTGGTGGCAATGTCTTCCAACGGGATGGCAGATGTGTTGGTTGCCAGAATGGCATCGGGCTTGCTGGCTGCTTCCAAGGCTTGAAACACGGCCTGTTTGACCGCCAGCTTTTCAGCAACCGCTTCGATGATCAGATCGGCATCACCTGCGCCATTGCCATCTTTATCAGCGCGAAGCCTGCTTTTTGCAGCGGCAATCTTATCATCTGTTTTCAGCCGCCGTTCGAATAGTTTTGCGGCGCGGGCAATCGCACCATCAATTGCCGCCTCATTCATATCGGTCAAAGTGACATCAAGTCCGGCCATCGCGCCAACGGCGGCAATATCACCGCCCATGACGCCAGCGCCAACAACATGCAAACGCTGGATACCACTATCGCCGCGTGCCGATTTACGAACAGCATCAGTAAGATAGAAAACACGGCGCAAATTCTTTGAAGCATCCCCAACCATCAATTCGGGGAAAATACCTATCTCACCCGCCGACATGGCACCCGAATCATGCCCAAAGGCAGCAACATGATCAATGATCGCGAAAGGTGCTGGCGTATGATCGGCACGGGCGCGTTTCAAATAGCGCTCGCGTGCCGCTGAAATGGCGTTGGCATCGGCTGTTGTTTCGCGCTGGCTTCGCGCCGGTTTTGCGCCATTACAGGACAGCACCCATGCGCGCATCGCCATCGCCAGATCGTCAGCGCTATCGACCATTTCATCGGCAAGGCCGCTTGCGATGGCATCTTTGCTGCCAACCGGCCGGCCGGTTAACATCATATCAAGAACGGCCTTGGTACCAATTCGGCCATAGGCGCGGCCAGTGCCGCCATAGCCCGGCATGATGCCAAGATTGATTTCAGGAAAGCCAAGTTTTGTTTTTGGTGAGGCGGTAACAAACAGCCGGTCAAACGCCAGCGAAATTTCCAACCCACCACCAACAGCAATGCCGTCAATGCCAACACAGCTTGGCACAGCAAGCGCTTCAATCCGGTTAAAAAGCCCATGCACCAATTCCATATGATTGGCCACATGTGCCGCTGTTTTCAAGGTTTCAAATTCATGGATGTCGGCGCCGTAAACAAAACCGCCGGGCTTGCCCGATAGCAGGGCCAGACCAGCCAGATGATCGGCGGCTTCCAGTTCGTCAATGAGGGTTGCCAGTTCATTCATCACCGCATGAGTCAGGACATTAACAGATTTTCCATCGGCCTGAATCTGCATCCACGCGATGCGATCATCATCAATGTTTATCGACCAATGCGAAAGATCGTTTCGGTTATCTGAATTAAGCATGATTTCACCCACTCGTAACGTGACGCTGCTAGAATGTATAACCTAACAATCGCAAACGCCAGTGGTTGCTTGTAAAAAGATCAAGGCGCATTGCGCCGTTGGTTACAAAAGCAAGCTGATCATGTTGATGGTTGCAATATGTTTTTGGTTCGGCTTCTAATGAGATTGTTCGGCTGATGGC
>DFSK01000077.1:4860-5209 GCA_002378605.1 Alphaproteobacteria bacterium UBA3439 | reverse complement strand
GTGATAAAAACATAAAACCCAAATAATTCAGCGCGAGATTGATTGAGGCAAAAGCGTGCAGTGTAATCTGCGAGGGAGACAAGATGGAATGTTGCGGTCCGGGCTATGCCAGCCCCGAAGAGGCGATTAGAGCCCCACGAGAATTGTTGCTTTACACGATTGCGATCTATACCGGCACGGGTATCCAAAAACCCGATTATCTTGCAACGGTTGATGTCGATCCAAATAGCCCAACTTTTAGCAAGGTTATTCACCGGCTTGATATGCCGAATATTGGCGACGAGCTGCATCATATGGGCTGGAATGCCTGTTCATCCTGTCATGATGATGCGGGCATGGCGCGTAAATA
>DFSK01000077.1:1618-4505 GCA_002378605.1 Alphaproteobacteria bacterium UBA3439 | reverse complement strand
CTTGCGCCGCGCATCCACACCGTTATTGATGGTGCTGAAATCAAATCCAAGGCTGATCTATCTGGCCCCCATACGGTGCATTGTCTTGGGAGCGAAATCATCATTTCTTTTCTTGGTAATGCTAAGGGCGAGGCACCGGGGGGCTATCTGCATCTCAACAAGGATTTTGAAATTGTTGGCAGGTGGGAAAACTCAATGGGTGATATCAAATTTGGCTATGATTTTTGGTATCAGCCTCGCCATAATGTGATGGTTAGTTCGGAATGGGCAGCCCCCAATACGTTTATGCCCGGGTTTGATTTGGAGGAAGTTGGATATCTCAAATATGGGCGTGAGTTGCATTTTTGGGATTTTGAGAAGCGGGAACCGGTTGAGAGTTTCTATCTTGGCGAAGATGGGTTGATTCCGCTTGAGGTAAAGTTTCATCATAATCCTGACAGTTCGCACGGATTTTGCGGCGCAGCGCTCAGCTCGAATGTCATTCATTGGTGGAAAAATGATGATGGAAAATGGCAGTGGGAAAAAATCATCGATGTTGGAAATGAACCGCATCCAGATTGGCCTATCCCGATCCCGGGGGTTATGTCAGCAATTTTGATATCGATGGATGATAAATATCTCTACCTAAATAACTGGCTGCATGGCGATATGCGGCAATATGATATCTCTGACCCCCATAACCCAAAATTGACTGGCCAGATTTGGATGGGTGGCTTGCTGGGCAAAGCGCCCATTGTGAATGGTGTCACGATGGCTGGTGGGCCGCAGATGTTCCAATTGTCGCTTGATGGCAAGCGCCTTTATGTCACCACATCGCTGTTCAGCACATGGGATAATCAATTTTATCCCGAAATTCGGGAAAAGGGCGGCGTCATGGTGATGATTGACTGTGATCCCGAAAATGGTGGCATGTCCATCAATCCTGATTTTATTGTCAATTTTGGCAATGAGCCGAACGGGCCAAGCCGGTGCCACGAAGCGCGTTATCCGGGCGGTGATTGTACAAGCGATATTTGGCTATGAAGACGATCACCATTGCCAATCGTGACAATGCAGCCTTTGCCGTTTCCGGCCGCAAACCGCTGCTTGACGAGCTAAGAGATCAGGGCGTTGATTTGCCTTATGGCTGTAAATATGGCGGCTGCATTACCTGTGCAGCCAAACTATTGGACGGTAATATTGATCAGCGCGCCCAAGTCGCGCTGAACAACCGGCAAATTAATGACGGCTATGTTGTGTTGTGCGTGGCACGGGCAAAAAGTGATTGCGTGATTGAAGTGGGTGTTGAAAGCCATGATAAACTTTATCGCAATCCATTTCTTGACCCATTGGCATCACACGAATTAAAAGCAGATATTGCGACCTCGACGGATGACGTTAAATGAATCATAATGAGCCTTATACCGATGCCTATATTCAGGGCATTCTGTCTTCGGTAAAAACGATTGCCATGGTTGGTGCCAGCCCCGACAAAACCAAGTTCAGCTATGGTGTGCTGCGCGTTTTGCATGAAACTGGTTATGACATGATTCCCATTAACCCGCGGCCTGGCCTCGAAACAATACGGGGGTTGAAGGTTTACCCAAACCTTGCCGCGGTCGATCGGGCAGTGGATATGGTCGAAGTGTTTCGCAAGCCCGAAGATTTATATGATATTGCCAAGCAGGCCATCGATATTGGCGCAAAAGTGCTATGGGGACAAATCGGGGTTGTTGATCATGATGCAGCACGGCTTGCCGAAGAGGCAGGCCTGAAGGTCGTGATGGATCGCTGTCCAAAAATTGAATTGTTTCGCCCATTCTGGAAACCAAAGCTGCATCTTGGCATTTAGCGAAACTGAATGATAAACGCGCCGATTTTGGGTGAAGCGCGCCAGCCTTTAGTTTTTATCAGGCGAAAAGATTCAATCAGGCAACAAGTGCTAATTTGGTATCGGGAACAATGCCAAGTGCCAAACAGACATCGCGCGTCAGATAAGGCCGGTTCAATGTGTAGAAATGGAACTGGTCAATGCCGTGATCCATCAGATCAGAACAAATATCGGTTGCCACAACAACCGACAGAATATCTTCAACCCCATTACGTTTGGCCATGACAAATTCGGCATCAAGGCTTGCCGGAATGCTGGCACCGCAGCGGCTGGCAAAGCGTTTGACATTATCCCAATTTTCAATTGGCAGAATACCCGGGATGATTGGCACATGAATCCCCGCCTTGGCGCAGCGATCACGGAATCGTAAAAAGATCTCACTATCGAAAAAGAACTGGGTGATTGCCGAGGTGGCACCAGCGTCAATTTTGCGCTTCAGCCAATCAATATCGGCATTGGCATTGCCGGCTTCGGGATGCGGTTCGGGATAAGCACCAACATGAATCGTTTTGATATTGGTGGCGGCAAGGCCGGCGACAAGATCAACAGAATCGGCAAATCCTTGGGGATGCGGGCAAAAACCTGCGCTTCCTTTTGGGGCATCACCGCGAAGGGCGACAATCTGTTTGACCCCCGCATCAACATAGCTTTTTGCAATGGCTAATGTTTCGGCCTTGCTGGCATTGACGCAGGTCAGATGCGCGGCAACATCCAAGCCATAGCTTTTGCCAATGGCTTCGGTCATTTCTTTGGTAAGCTGGCGCGTTGTGCCACCCGCCCCATAGGTGACCGACACAAATTCGGGGTTAAGCGGTGCCAGAACATTCAATGACTCCCACAAATCAAAACTCGCCTGAAGCGATTTTGGCGGGAAAAATTCAAATGAAATTTTGGGGGGCTTGTGACCCATTGTTACATCCTCGAAACTGGCAAATGATCTGGACTTGTTCATTGACATCATTTGTGCCAGAAATATATTTGTGAAACAAATTCATAATAATCATAAACTTTATGAGA
>DFSK01000077.1:478-1272 GCA_002378605.1 Alphaproteobacteria bacterium UBA3439 | reverse complement strand
GCGCAAGCGGCTGAACAGCTGCATATTACGCAATCAGCGCTATCGCATCAGATCAAGGCCATCCGCGACCAGCTTGGGGTCGATCTATTTGTCAAAAACACCAAACCGATGCGGCTATCGGCCGAAGGCTTGCGGTTTTTGCGCGCTGCCGAGCGTATTTTGCCCGAAATCGATTTGTTGAAAGCTGAATTTGATAATTTGCAAAATGGAAAGGCCGGCCGGCTGCATATCGCGATTGAATGTCATGCCTGTTTTGAATGGCTGTTTCCGGTTCTCAACCTGTTTCGTCAAGATTTTCCGGATGTTGATATTGATATTCGCCCGGGCTTGGCGTTTCGCGCGTTAAAAGCATTGGCCGATGAAGAGGTTGATGTTGTCATTTCGTCAGACCCTGAAGATATTCCCGGGGTCGAATTTCACCAGCTATTCCCCTATGCGCCAACATTCCTTGCGGCGAAAACCAACCGGCTTGCTGAAAAAGACTATGTTGACGCAGCTGATTTTGCCGATCAGACGCTGATCACCTATCCGGTTGAACGTACGCGGCTCGATATTTTCAGCCAGCTTTTGATTCCGGCCAAGATTGAACCGAAATTGATCCGGCAGGTTGAACTGACCGCGGTGATGCTAATGCTGGTGGGGGCAAATAGGGGGGTGGCGGTGCTTCCTGATTGGGTTATTCACTCGGCCGATATTGATGGCGGGCTTGTCACAAAGCCGGTCACCAAAAATGGCCTCACGCGCCAGCTTTATGCGGCGGTGCGGCGCGATGATCAAACAAAACCATTTATGAA
>DFSK01000077.1:0-178 GCA_002378605.1 Alphaproteobacteria bacterium UBA3439 | reverse complement strand
GGAAAACAGGGCCAAGCGCATGCCAAAAAGCAGCCGCTTAGCCCCTGATATTTTGGTTTAAATGACCTGCCCCAAAATAAGTGGGTTAGGCAATTGGTCGGTTAGACAATTGGCGGCTTGGCGCATACCTGATCATAGGCATAGCGGGTTTTCAGCATGCCATCATATTCAAAGATAT
>DFSK01000106.1 GCA_002378605.1 Alphaproteobacteria bacterium UBA3439 | reverse complement strand
GCTGGCGTTGCCGCCATCAGCGCCAAACCGGAAAAGGTAAGCCCATATTGCAATGTTGCGGCGATAAAAGAAATCCAGCACAAGGTCCAGAAATGACCGCGTGGCAGGGGCACAAACCAGGCCAACAAAATTGCCGCCAACACAAACCGCATTCCCATTAACAGCAATGGCGGGAAATGCCCAAGCCCTGCCTTGGCAAAGGTAAAGCCAAAGCCCCATGTCAGCGGCACAATCAGGGCGATCAGAATATGACGAAATTGCATTGGCGATTCCTGTTAAAGCGGCGCTTTCATATGCGTCAAAAGCCGGTCAAGAAACCCCAGCCCGTCAGCAAGCGCCGTCACTTCGATAAATTCGTCAGGTTGATGCATCTGCGCCATACCGCCCGGCCCGAACACAATTGTTTCAATCCCGGCCGCCTGAAAATGCCCACCATCGGTTCCAAAAGACACCACCTCAGGCATTTCATTTGTCCAAAGCCGCGCCACCAGATTGGCCGCCGGTGAACCAGCGCGCGCCTGCATGCCCGGGCACCATGATTCGACAATCAGATCAATGCCAGCATCAGCATGAATTTTTTGCATTTCCGGCAATAGCTCTTTGGCAACAAATTGTTGGATTTCATCTAGAATCGCATAGGGATCATCTTCTGGAAGCGGCCGTATTTCCCACAAAAAACGGCAATGGTCAGCAATGATATTTCGCGCTTCACCGCCTTCGATATGGCCAACCGAAATGGTGGTATAGGGCGGGTCAAACGGCGTGTCATGCCTTGGCTGACTTGCCAATAATCGCGCCTTATTTTCAAGATGGTTAATCAGCCGTGCAGCGTAATAAAGCGTATTTACCGTGCCACGCGGATCAGAGGCATGACCCGCCGTTCCGCGAATTTCGGCAATCAGCTCTAACCCGCCCTTATGGCCAATAAATGGTTTCATGTCGGTTGGCTCGCCAATCACGGCAATCGCCGGTTTGACGCCAAGCCTGTCCAGCATCGAAGGCATTTGCGCCGCGCCGAAACTGCCCACCTCTTCATCAAAGGTAAAGGCAAGATACATTGGCTGGACAAGCTGGCTTGCCGCCTGTTGAAAGGCTGGCACCATCGCCAGCACAATCGCTAGAAATCCTTTCATATCGACCGCGCCGCGTCCGTAAAGCCGCCCATCCTGTTTGTGCAAAACAAACGGATCACGCGACCAACCCGCTGGATTGGCGGGCACGACATCAAGATGACCCGACAATAAAACACCACCATCAATTTGCGGGCCAATACTGGCAAATAGATTGAATCTTTGCCCATCTTCATGCGAATCGAGATGCACGATAACCCCGCATGATTCAAGATAGGTTTTGATGTAATTGACGATATCACCATTTGGCTGGCCGCTTAGTGAGGCAAAACCAACAAGATCGGCCAATAGCGCCTCAGCGGCGGCAAGCCGGTCACTCATCGCTGCACCAGATGAACATGCTGCGGAAAATCTGCCAGCTTGTCACAGCCGGTTTTCGTCACATGCAAGGTCTCGCTAAGCTCCATTCCCCATCCATCCATCCACATGCCAAGAATGATATGAACAACGGCATTTTCGGGAACTGGCACTTTTTCATTTGGCCGGAAACTAAGCGTATGTTCACCCCAATCAGGCGCATAGGCAGCGCCAATCGAATAGCCGATGCGACTTTTCTTTTCCAGCCCATAACGGTCAAGCACCTTTTGCCATGCCGCATGAACATCACCAGCAAATACATCAGCCCGCAAAGCCGCCATCACGGCATTCATACCTTCTTCAACCGCCTTTGCCGTTTCTTGAAGCTGATGTGATGGCGTGCCAAGATGCACGGTTCGCGCCAGCCCAACATTATAACGTTTACGGCAACCGCCAAGTTCAAAAGCCACTGTTTGCCCATCTTCAAGAACATGATCATTCCAAAGCGGGTGCGCGGTCGATGCCGCCTCACCAGCCAATATCAGCGGGTGGATTGCTGTCTGGTCTCCGCCAAATTCGGGAGTGCCGCGAATTTGCGCCGCAATCACATCAGCCATCAGATCGCATTGCCGCACACCGGGGCGCGCGCCATCCCATGCGGTTTGCATCGCGATTTCGGCAATGCGCGCCGCCTCGCGCATAACAGCAATTTCGGCATCACTTTTGACAAGCCGAACCCAATTGACCAGCAGATCAGCATCAACCCAAACCGCCTTTGGCATACCGTCTTGCAAACCGGCAAGCGCACGCGGCGATAAATAATAAACATCGCTTTCATAGCCAATCTTTGCATTGGCAAAACCTGCCTTTGCCATCCAGTCGGCCAGAAATACCGCCGGATGCGTATCAGGGCGTTGAACCAATGTTTCGGGATAGGGGATGATTTGATCAGCCGTTAGATAGCTGGTAAAGCGGGCGGCACCGGCATCCATCTCGCGCCCCATCCAGAACGGGCCGTGATCAAGATCGACAAGCATCATCTGCGGCGTGTAAAAAGACCAAGCGTCATAACCACATAGCCAATTTATATTTGACGGGTCACCAATAATAACCGCGTCAAGACCGCGATCACGCATCACATCACGCACACGACGCAACCGGTCGTCATATTCGGCCTTCGAAAATGCTGGTGCCATAATGCCTCCACTGTCTCGATATGCACGCCACCTCAAGGGGGCATAAATGTTTTCAAAAAGCAAATTTCCGAACAAGGGCGCTATTTTGGCCCCTGTCAAATGGCCGCGCCTTTGTTCATTAATACACCACAACCGAGCGGATTGATTCACCAGCATGCATTAGATCAAATCCCTTATTGATTTCATCAAGCGACAGCGTGTGCGTGATCATCGGGTCAATATCAATCTTGCCATCCATATACCAATCAACGATTTTCGGCACATCAGTGCGGCCACGCGCACCGCCAAAGGCCGTGCCACGCCAGCTTCGACCAGTCACAAGCTGGAACGGGCGGGTGCTGATTTCCTGACCAGCGCCAGCAACACCAATGATGATGGATTCGCCCCATCCTTTATGCGCGCATTCAAGCGCCTGACGCATAACCTCGACATTGCCGATACATTCAAATGAATAATCAGCACCGCCACCGGTCAATTCGACAAGATGGCCGACAAGATCGCCTTTGACCTTTGACGGATTGACAAAATGCGTCATGCCAAATTTTTCGCCCCAGGCTTTCTTGCTGTCATTCATATCAACGCCAACGATCATCCGTGCGCCAATCATGCGAAGCCCCTGGATCACATTCAGCCCGATGCCGCCAAGCCCAAACACCACCGCAACGCAGCCCAATTCAGCCTTGGCCGTATTGATTACCGCGCCAATACCCGTTGTAACGCCGCAGCCGATATAGCAAATCTTGTCAAACGGGGCGGCCTTGTTCACCTTGGCAAGCGCAATTTCCGGCAGAACGGTAAAATTTGAAAAGGTCGATGTTCCCATATAATGCAGGATCGGTTTGCCCTTCAGCGAAAAGCGGCTGGTGCCATCGGGCATAACCCCTTGGCCTTGTGTACTGCGGATGGCCTGACAAAGATTGGTTTTCGGATGAAGGCAGTAATCACATTCGCGGCATTCAGGCGTATAAAGCGGGATCACATGATCACCAACCGCAACACTGGTAACACCAGCGCCAATCTCACGAACAATCCCTGCCCCTTCATGGCCTAGAATGGCCGGAAACATGCCTTCAGGATCAGCCCCTGACAGGGTGAATTCATCCGTATGACAAATGCCAGTTGCCATGATTTCAACAAGCACTTCACCTTGTCGTGGCCCATCAAGATCAACTTCCATAATTTCTAGCGGCTGACCTGCTGCCACCGCAACTGCTGCGCGTGTTTTCATCATAATCCCCCTTAGAGGCCAAATTGGCCTGTTTGATTTTACATCTTGCCTCGCAAAACGATGGCATAATAGACTTGCTAAATTCAAGTGCGATTCACAAAGTCCCACCCGCGCAAGAAACCGCGTGATTTTCACCTTCAGCAAAGCCATCATTTGTCATGTCCTATTCCTTAAGAGACCTTGCCGCCCAGCTTCAAACCGGTTCACATGGCGCCCGCGCCCTTGTCGAAGATTGTTTGGCCGCGATTGATGACCCCAATGGCGAGGGCCAACGCAGCTTTATCGAGGTCTATCACGACCGTGCCCGCAATGAGGCCGATGCCGTTGATCATGCCCGCAAACAGGGATGGAGCCTTCCGGCCTTTGCTGGCATTCCCCTGTCGATCAAAGACCTGTTTGACGAGGCTGGCATTGTTACCCGCGCCGGATCAAAGATTTTGCAAGATGCCGCACCGGCAAGCCGCGACGCAACGGTTCTTGCCCGATTGAAAGCCGCCGGATTCATCGTGATTGGCCGCACCAATATGACCGAATTTGCCTTTTCCGGCCTTGGCACCAACGCCCATTATGGTGATGCGCGTTGCCCTTTTGAACGCGATCCGAATAACGTCACCAATGGCCGTGTGGCTGGCGGATCATCATCTGGAAGCGCTGTTTCGATCAGCGACGGCATGACGCCGGCAACGATTGGATCAGATACTGGCGGATCAACCCGCGCCCCAGCCGCCTTTTGCGGCATTGTCGGCCTGAAACCAACAACAACACGCATGCCATCAGATGGTATTTTTCCGCTATCACGGTCTTTTGACGCGGCGGGCCCAATGGCCAATACGGTATCTTGCTGCGCCATTTTAGATAGTTTAATGGCTGGCGGATCGGGCGAAGACGAAGCCGCCTTCGCGGTAAAAGGATTGCGGCTTGCCCTCCCAAAAGGGTATCTATTCGACGATCTTGATCCGCATGTCGCCAGCAGCTTTGCCGCGGCTATTGATCGGTTATCTGCTGCGGGGGCTGATATTAGCGATATCACCCTAGCCGAAATCGAGGCCTTGCGCCCAAGCAACAACGTCAAAAGCATTGTTGCTGCCGAGGCTTATCATCTTCATCAATCATATCTTGAAGCGGGCAAGGGCAACCAATATGACCCGCTGATTGCCTTTCGTCTTCAAGGCGGCAAGGATATTCTGGCAAGCGAATATATCGAGATGATCGAAACGCGCAAACGAGTATGGGCAGCTGTGCAGACTGCTGTTCGTGGCTATGACGCGCTTATCTTGCCAACATCACCGGCGCTGCCACCAGCCTTGTCATCGCTTGGCGATATCCAAGCCAAAACCACACAAAATGCCAAATGCCTTCGCAATACGGCAATCTCCAACTATCTTGACCGGCCAACAATTACCATTCCCTGCCATGCGGCGGGTACTGGCCCTGTTGGCGTTTCGCTTATCGGATCACGCCAGCATGATCGCAGGCTGTTGGCGATTGCCGCCGCAAGCGAGGCGATCATCCGCGGCTAGATCACATCTAGGATAGATTTATGCCGATTTAGGCTGGCGCCGGAAAAAGCGCGCGCCACTGCCAAGCAGCACTGGTACCTTTGCCCCAAGAACAAGCATTGCCGGCGTTGCTACCAATGTTAACATAGTGGCAAAGGTCAGGCCGCCAGCAATCGTGCTTGATAGCTGTGTCCACCATTGTGATGATGGCGCGCCAATCAGAATTTCCCGATCAATCAGAATAATGGTCATTTCGAACACCATCGGAATCAAACCAAGGATTGTCGTAATCGCGGTCAAGATAACCGGCCGAAATCGAACCAACCCTGACCGGAACGCCGATTCAGCAGGCGAATAGCCGCGTTTGCGATATTCGTTAAACGTGTCGATCAGCACGATATTATTATTCACCACAATACCGGCAAGCGCAATCACGCCAAGCCCCGACATGACAATGCCAAAGGGACGGCCACTAATCCACAGCCCCAAAAATACCCCGCCTGTCGATAAGATGATTGCCGACATTGTGACAATCGCCTGCCAGCCAGAATTAAACTGGACCATCAACACGATCACCATTAACAACAGTGAAATGCCAAATGCCTTGCCAAGAAAATTCTGCGTTTCGGCAATATCTTCACCCTCGCCTCCAAATTGGACATCAACCGCATTCTTGATCGGA
>DFSK01000168.1:1648-6679 GCA_002378605.1 Alphaproteobacteria bacterium UBA3439 | reverse complement strand
TGCTCTACCAACTGAGCTACCCGGGCATCTTTGCGGCTGCGAATTGGGCCGCCTTGACAATCGGACACGACCCAAACAGATAGCTGTTGTTACAGATAGCTGCCGCGACACGCGCCTGACATGACGGATATAACGGCTTGGCTTGCCGCTGTCCAGCCTGAATTCATCTAAAAAACCAATGGTCGTTTGACCAACAGCGCTGGCAGGGAACTAGCGATCATCCTCATCTTGTGGCGGCGCCATGTCACCCGCAAGAAGTGCGTCGATAATCGTATCATCAGCCGCATCAACCGCCGGAATCGCGTATTTCCCCTGAAACCAATTGCCAAGATCAACATCGGCGCAGCGCGACGAGCAAAAGGGCCGCGCCTTGGCATCAGCTGGCGCACCGCAGGTTGGGCATTTTGGCAGCGGTTTCACCGCGGATTTTGCTGATTCTGATTGCCAGTTTTGTTTTGTGTCACTCATCATTTATCGCCATTTATCCAAGAATATGCGCTGTTTGATTATGCGTATCTTCCGACCAGACAACAAGCTGAAGCGGTCTGTCAAGCTGATCGAGAGCAGATCGGCCCGGCCCCTCAAGCCAAGTGGCCATTGCCTGACTAACCGCCAGCTTGACCGATTGAAAGGCCGGTTGCTTCGTGACAAGCCGCAAACCAGCAAGCGCGTCTTGCGCCGGTTGATCCTGCATCACCGCATCCAGCGCCATTTCGCCATGCGCGATTTGCAATTCCAATAAGCCGCCGCGGGTCATGCCAAGAAAATCTGGTTGGCGCGGGTCATTGGCAAGTGCATCCTGCAAAGCCTTGCGAAATTTTTTGGCTTTTGGAATTGCCATGCGCGGCACATCAATCAGCACCGGCCCCGACATGGCACGCAGCCGGATTTGCCGGGCAATTTCATTGGCAGCTTCATCAAATAGCCGGTCAAAATCGCTTACCCCGTTCCCATCCAGATCGATCGACCACAGCGCATGGCTTTGCTCGCACCATAAATGACCACCACAGGCAAGCGGCGTTTTTGGCAAAACAGCCGCGGCAATCGCGTCATCAAGCAAACAAGACAGCTCGTCTTCGCATGCGGGATCGTCCAACACCGCAACATCGCCAACAAGCCGCTTTGCGCGTGCCAAAAGGCCGCCGCCATCAAAGATAAGTCCGGTTTGGTTTTTTGGCACTTCGCTGGCACCGTTCTGCCACATGCCGACAAGGCGCGAAACCTCAGTAGCAAAATTGGGCAAATTCACCCCGTTTCGGCGCAAAATCACGCCAAACCCAACAGGTAATTCAGGCATTGCTTCGGCTGCCAAGCGTGCCTTTAACGCCGCGCGTTGCTCACTTGGAATCCGGCTTGATAGCCCTATCGCCGCAGCGTCTTCCGGCAGACCAGCAAGAAGGATCATGCAGTCGGTTGCCAATCTGGCGCCAATCATCGCCTGCCACGGTTTGCCATGACGTGGCGCAGCGGTAATGGTCACTGGCAAAATCGCTCCGGCGCTGGCCAATGAAGCATCCGCCTTGCGAAGCCTGACACTGACCATTGCGCCATTACCAAGACGGCCAGTTGCGCGATTCTGGCTGGCAAAAACACGGTCGATGCGAATATTATGGGCGCTGCCAATCAAATTTGGGCAATGAAGCGGATCAAACCACACATCCAAAAGCCGGTTATCTTTGCCGAAAAAAGCCAGCCTTGTTTGGCCAGGGGCGATCTCGTGAAATAAGTTTGTGACGGCAAGATTATGCATGGCCTGCGGCATCATTTCGACGGCGTGGCTTGGCTAGCCTGTTGCCCTGCGCCGCGCCAGCCAGCCGCATCAAGCATCGCAGCAACATCATAAAGGCTGAAGCCAACAATATTCGAATAGCTGCCCTCAATCGCGCGGATAAACCGTGCCGCCAGCCCTTGAATGGCATAACCGCCAGCTTTGCCCTGCCAATCGCCCCTATCAATATAATGGTCGATATCCAGCGCCGAAAGCCGCCGGAACCGGACATGGCTTGTCACGAGCCGGTGACGAAGGCTGCCATCAGGCAAATATAGGGCAATACCACCATAAACACGGTGCCGCCGACCCGACAAAATTGACAGGCAATCACGCGCCTGCTGTTCGGTTTCGGCCTTTGGCAGAATCCGACGTCCAGCCGCCACCACAGTGTCACCAGCCAGAATAAAGGCACCCGCCTGCGCATCCGCTAGCCGCTTGGCAACAAGCAATGCTTTTTCACACGCCATGCGCACGGCGTAATCATTGGGACGTTCTTGGTGATGCGGCGTTTCATCACTATTGGCAGGCAAAACCTGATCGGGGATGATGTGAATCTGTCCAAGCAGATCCAAACGCCGCGGTGACGCCGAGGCAAGAACAAGCTGTTGGAAATTTTGGGGATTTTGCTTTGGCACGCCGACTTGCACTCCTGCTCGTTCGCGTTAAAGCATCATAGCCGCTTCGCAAGCCGAAAGGGCCACACCACATGGCGTGGCGGCTGTATTTATTTAAACCGAAAGGTAATCCGGCCCTTGCTGAGATCATACGGCGTCATCTCTACATTGACGCGGTCGCCAGCAAGCACCCGAATGCGGTTTTTTCTCATCTTGCCACTAGTATGAGCAAGCACTTCATGATCATTGTCGAGTTTAACGCGAAACATCGCGTTTGGTAGCAGTTCTGCTACCGTTCCTGAAAACTCGATTACGCCTTCCTTGGCCATGTTAGCCTTTCCATCAAATGAAATTGAGCCATAGACATGCGCAAATTTGGCAAAAAGGTCAAGTTTTTACTGCGACTGGCTTATTTAAGTAATTTTCCAGCTTTGACTGGATATCGTCACGCACATGACGATAGGCCCGCAAACGTTCTTCGCGTGATCCGGTTAGCTCGGCCAGATTATCAACCGGCCAATAAAGCGTTTCACAATCCATGCTTTGCGTCAGATCAACGGCGGCGGCGTGGGCTTCGGGCGAAAAGGAAATGATGACATCGTAAAATTCGGAATCGAGATCATCAAAGGATTTGGGCTGATGCGCCCCCATATCAATGCCAATTTCCGCCATGACCGCAATGGCAAATCCATCTGGATTGCCAGGTGCGACACCGCATGAATCAACAAAGATCTCATTTGGAAAGGTCACTTTTACCATGGCTTCGGCCATCGCCGAGCGAACCGCGTTAATATTACAGGCGAATAAGATAGCCCCAACACCCTTTTTGCGCGAGCGGTTGTCATCGGCAGCTGAAGTTTGAATGGTCATATCTGGTCTTTGCCCCCTAGCGGCTTTGCAAAACACAAATCAAGGTAAAAAGGCGTCGCGCTGTTTGAAAATCGGTTTCAACCTTGCCTTCAAGTCGTGCCTGCAGCAATTCCGACCCTTCATTGTGAAGTGCCCGCCGCCCCATATCAATGGCCTGAATCTGTGATGGTGATTTTGTGCGAATGGCGTCGTAATAAGTATCGCAAACATGGAAATAATCGCGCATGACGCGGCGCAATGGCCCCATTGCCATAAAAAACTGGATCAAGGGCGTTTCATTGGCTTGGCGAATGTCGAAATGAACATGCCGCCCTTCAAGACGAAGCGTAAGGTGAAACGGCCCTGCCTGTGACTCAAGGCGGAAAATATTGTCTTCGAGGATATCATAGATCGCGATCGCGCGTTCCTGTTCGGCCTCGGCAGATCGACGGGGCTTGCCAGCATCATCAAGATCAATCTTGACGAGCCGGTTTTCGTCTTTTTGTTCCCCGTCCGAAGCCATCACATCCCTACCGGTTCATTCGAATCCGCATCGATAAGGCATGCGCCCCAAGCCCTTCGGCATCAGCAATCGCAACACCCGATGGCGCAATGGCGGCAAAGCCATCAGCATCACATGCCACAATCGTTGTCCGCTTCATAAAATCGGCAACGCCAAGGCCGGATGAGAACCGTGCGGTTCGCGCGGTTGGCAAAACATGGTTCGGGCCTGCAACATAATCGCCAATCGCCTCTGGCGTATAGCGGCCGAGGAACATGGCACCTGCATGCCGAATTTTACCCGACCAGCCAACCGCATCATCAAGCGCAAGTTCGAGATGTTCAGCTGCAATCCGGTTTGCAAGCGCTGGCATCTCATCCATCGACGGAATCGTGATAATGGCGCCATTATCACCCCATGACTGGCCAGCAACGGCTGCGCGCTCAAGCTGCGGCAAAATGGCTTGTACCGCCGCTGCAACCGCATCAGCAAAATCCGCATCATCGGTGATCAGAATTGATTGCGCGGCTTCGTCATGTTCGGCTTGCGACAAAAGATCAGCCGCAATCCAGTTTGGGTCATTCTGGGCATCGGCAACAACCAGAATTTCAGAAGGGCCAGCAATGCTGTCAATGCCAACTTGGCCAAAGACCTGCCGCTTGGCGGCTGCAACAAAGGCATTGCCCGGCCCAACAATTTTATCAACCTGACCGATTGTTTGGGTGCCATAGGCAAGCGCCGCAACGGCCTGCGCCCCGCCAATACGCCAAACCTCACTTACGCCGGCAAGCGACGCTGCGGCCAGCACAAGCGGGTTTACCTCGCCATCGCGCGCCGGCACAACCATCACGCGCCGATCAACACCAGCCACCATTGCCGGAATTGCATTCATCAAAACCGATGACGGATAGGCAGCCTTGCCACCCGGCACATAAAGGCCCGCCGCATCAACTGGCGTAAAGCGCATGCCAAGCTGGACACCAGCATCATCTTGATAGGCAAAATCTTGGGGAAACTGCTTTTCGTGAAAACTGCGAATACGGTCGGCCGCCAGTTCGAGTGCGGCACGCAAATCACCGTCAAGGTTATTTAAGGCAGCCGCCATTTCATCCTGGCCAACCGCAAGATCGGCAACAGTTTCAACATGCAGATTGTCAAATTTTGCGGTAAGCGCCAACAAGGCCTGATCGCCATTATTGCGGATATCGGCAATGATTGAAGCGACCACATCATGAACATCGCTATCCGATTCGCGCTTGCTATTTAGCAGCGCGTCAAAATCCGCAGCGAAATGA
>DFSK01000168.1:0-1365 GCA_002378605.1 Alphaproteobacteria bacterium UBA3439 | reverse complement strand
CGGAATGAAAATCCAGCCGTCGTGCCATATGCCTTTTCCACTTCACCGACGACCCATTGGCCGCCTAAACATCATGCGCTGGCTGTAAACTTGTCGGGTGACCCGCGTCAAGATCAGCAAGCGTAATATCAATTTCATCCGTTAAGAGCCGAAGACTTGACCCACCAGAAAATTCAAATTGAAGACCCACACCTTCGCCTGCCTGTTCTGCCATATCAATGTGGCGAAGCGCAAGAAGGTTGAAAAGCGCATCTTGCCGCATGTCTGGCCAATTATGGTGCTTCACCGCTGCGACATGGCCGATGCAAATGCCGCAAAGCCGGCGTTCGTGAACAGGTTTTCCATCACTGCTTTTCACACCGTCAAGCGGCGGGATTTCCCAGCAAAACCGGTTCGCGACAATGATGAATTGGTTTGTCTTACGGTTGAATTCCATATCTGCGCCCGGAATGATCGCATCTTGTAAAAGGGCAGACACCACCGCAACATCAGCTTCGTCACGCGCCAAAAGGCGCAATTTTCCGGCTCGATCATGCATCTTTACGCAACCTTTATGCGGCGCAGATGCGCCCCGCAATTACCAAGCTTTTCCTCAAGCCTACTATAGCCGCGATCAAGATGATAAATCCGGCTAATCTGGCTTTTCCCCTCGATTGTCAGGGCGGCAAGCACCAAAGATACCGACGCGCGCAAATCTGTTGCCATCACTGGCGCAGGGGTCAGCGCCTCGCGTCCACGCACCATCGCAATGCCACCATCAACCTGAATATCGGCACCCATACGCAGCAATTCAGGAACATGCATGAACCGGTTTTCAAAAATCGTTTCGGAAATGCGTGACGATCCATCGGCAATGCACATCATCGCCATGAATTGCGCTTGCAAATCAGTTGGAAAGCCCGGGAATGGGTCGGTTGTGATATTGGCTGCAACAGGGCGGCCATTCGCAACAACCCTGATTGTATCACCGGTTTCGGTGACGGTGGCACCGGTTTCACGAAGCACCATAAGCAATGCATCAAGCGTGCGCGCCTTGGTCCGTTGCAGCGTCAAATCACCGCCTGTCATCACTGCGGCAATGGCAAAAGTGCCAGCTTCGATCCGGTCGGAAATCACCGCATGCGTTGTCCCGTGCAAATCATCAACGCCTTCAACCGAAATGGTGCCGGTGCCGTGCCCGGTAATTTTAGCACCCATCGCATTCAGACAATTTGCAAGATCGATAATTTCTGGTTCGCGCGCAACATTGACCAGTTCGCTTGGCCCTTTGGCAAGTGCCGCCGCCATCAGCGCATTTTCAGTCGCCCCAACCGATACCATTGGAAACACCACACGGCCGCCGCTTAACCCGCCTGGTGCGCGGGC
>DFSK01000115.1:548-5073 GCA_002378605.1 Alphaproteobacteria bacterium UBA3439 | reverse complement strand
CAGATGCAGGAATTATGGTCGCGTTATGGTAAATATGTAATCATTGCGGTTTCGCTGGTGGTTATCGGGGTTGGCGCACGCCAAGGCTATACTGCGTGGCAGGATCGCCAGGCAACCGAAGCCGCCACTATTTATCATCAGGCCTTGAAAGCAGATGATATCGCGTCTGCCTTAACCGCACAGTTTGACACGCTAAGCCCGGGCTATGCGATGCTGGCGCAATTCCGCATCGCCGCAACGCAGGCCGAAAATAAAGATTTCGCTGCCGCCGAGGCGAGCTATCTTGCGTTGTCAAGAGACCCTGATGTAAAGCCACTTTATCAACAAGCGGCAATCTTGCTATCGGTCATGAATGCACCGGCAAGCCGCAAACATGATGAATTGGCCGCACGATTGACCGATCTTGAAAGTCAGGCTGGCCCATGGCAGTCAATGGCGCTTGAGCAGGCAGCGGGTCTGGCTTTGCGGTCAGGTGATCGCAAAGCGGCAATGACCAAATATGAATCGCTGGCAGGTTTGTCGGATATACCGACTGGGGTGCGTCAACGGGCGCGTCAGATGCTGCAAATTCTAAAGGGTTAAAGAATAATGCGTGGTGCGTGGCGCCATGTCATTATTTGAAAAACATGAATCTGGTGAAACAGCATTGATTTCAAATTCATGCTAGGGGAGTTGTCATGACGGCAAGGGGAATGTTGATGAACGGTCTGTCTTTGCTGCGTCCAGTATCGTCGGCGTTCGGCAAATCGCTATTGGCCGGATTTGTTATATTTGCATTATCAGCCTGTTCAGAATCAGAATTGATCCTTAAGGGTGACCGTGTTGCCATCATTACGGCAAGCGATATGATCGCTGCTGATCCGGCGGCGCTTGCCGAAGGCGCTGGCTTGCCTGATGTGATTGATATCTTGAATGCAGGCCATCCCGGGCTAAGTGCCGGTCATGCAGGCGGTAATGTCAAAGCATCATTGCCGTTCAAACTGACATGGCGCGCATCAATTGGTGGGTCTGGCAATAGCCTTACCGAGCTTGCCCAGCCGATGGTGGCTGGTGAGCAGGTCTTTACCGTTGCGCCAAATGGCATGGTCACAGCTTTTGACATAAAGACTGGTAAAGCCAATTGGCAGGTTACGGTTGAAGAATTTACCGATGATCCTTTGCCGGGGATTGCTGGCGGGTTGGCCGTTCGCGGTGAAACATTATTTGTTCATGCTGGCGGGCGCAATCTGGCGGCGTTGTCGGTGCAAGATGGATCAATAATATGGTCAGTATCACTGCGGTTTCCGGTTCGTGGCGGGCCAACGATAGTCGGACAAGAAGTCGTTGCCATAACCGATCTGGACGGTAATATCTTCGCCTATTCAACCAGCGATGGTTCGCTTTTCTGGGAACGGGCAGGCTTGCCGGTCAATACGGTTGTTTATGGTGCGCCGTCACCAGCCTTTGCCAATGATCAATTAGCAGTGGCGGGTTATGGCGGTGATATCAGCCTTCTCGAAGCCAATTCAGGACAGATTATCTGGTCTGATACATTGGCCGCATTCAGCCCGCGGACACCGCTTCAGCGGCTTGGCGACATTCGGGCGCATCCCGTTTTTGATGGTGGCCTTGTTTTTGCAGTCTCTCAGGCAGGACAAATCGCGGCTTTTAATGCGCGATCAGGATTGCTGTTATGGGATCAACCGATTGGCGGTATTGAAATGCCGTGGGTTGCAGGAAAATCACTGTTTTTGCAGACCATTGATGGGCGGCTTTATGCGCTACGCCGCAGTGATGGTGCGGTTCGCTGGGTTGTTGATTTGCCTGGTGCTTTGCCGAAAGGCGTTGTCGCATCAGAAGATATTCCGCGCTATGTTGGGCCGGTCGTGGTTGATGGTAAAGTCATGGTCATATCAAAATCGGGAAGTCTTTTTGCATTTGACGCCAATACCGGTGATGGTGGTAAGACCATTGATGTTGGATCCGATGTTGTGACCTCGCCGCAATTGGGCAGCGGCATGATGTTTGTCCTAAGCGGCAACGGCACTCTCACGGCTTTTGAATAGGATTGTTATTATTTTATGACTGTTACTTTTGCCATTGTTGGCCGCCCAAATGTTGGGAAATCAACGCTGTTCAACCGGTTGATTGGCCGTCAGCATGCGATTGTTGATGACCAGCCGGGGGTGACGCGTGATCGCCGAGAGGGGCAGGGATATCTTGCCACTTTGGCCTTTACCGTTATTGATACGGCCGGTCTTGAAGAGGCTGATGAAGGGTCGCTTGAGGCGCGGATGCGTCGTCAAACCGAAATGGCCATTCGTGATGCTGATATTACTTTGATGGTTGTCGATGCCAAAGCTGGGGTCACGCCGGTTGATAAGTTTTTTGCCAGCGAGATCAGAAAATCGGGCGCGCGGGTCGTGCTGTTGGCGAATAAATGCGAAGGCAAGGCCGGCGCTGCTGGCCTGTCTGAGGCATGGACGCTTGGGCTTGGTGAGCCGGTGCCGATTTCGGCGGCGCATGGCGAGGGGCTTGTTGATTTGCATGATGCCATGCTGGAGGCAGCGCGCGCGATCGGGCTTGGTGATGTTCTGACCGGCGATGCTGATAATGACGCCGATGATCATTTGTTCACCGATGTTGATGGGCTTGATGAAAAGCTGGACGCCGATGGTAACCCCATTGATGTCTGGCAGGATGAACAGGTCAGCCAGCCAATGCGCATTGCCATTGTTGGTCGCCCGAATATGGGAAAATCAACGCTGATCAACAGCTTGATTGACGAAGACCGTTTATTGACCGGCCCTGAGGCCGGTATCACGCGTGATTCAATCGAAGTTCCGTTTCAATGGAATGGCAAGCCATATAAGCTTGTTGATACTGCCGGAATGCGTCGGCGCGCGCGTATTGCCGACAAGGTTGAAAAGCTGATGGTCGATGACGCGTTGCGGGCGGTTCAATATGCGCATCTTTGCGTTTTATTGATTGATGCAACCGAAGAAATTCACAAACAAGACCTATCAATTGCCCGTCTGATCGAAGAAGAAGGCCGTGCGATTGTTATCGGGGCGAATAAATGGGATGTGGTTCGCGATAAACAGGCTGCCAGCGGTCAGATTTCGGATCGGCTGCAAACCTCGCTTGCGCAATTGCGCGGCGTTCCGGTTGTGCAAATGTCTGGGTTGCATAAAAAGGGTCTTGGCAAGCTTCTTGATGCTGCTGATGAGATGTATGGCATTTGGAATACGCGTATTTCCACCGGCCGGTTGAATCGGTGGCTTGATACGATGCTCGAAGCGCACCCGCCGCCATTGGTTGAAGGCCGCCGTCTTCGCATTCGCTATATGACCCAGATTAAAACCCGTCCGCCGACATTTGCATTATTTGTCAGCCGACCTGCAGATTTGCCGGAAAGCTATCTTCGCTATCTGACAAGCGGGCTTCGGGCTGATTTCGGGTTACGCGGTGTGCCAATCCGTATGGTGATGCGCAAGCGTGAAAACCCGTTTGCGCCAAGCTAGGCTCTGGCCAATCTATCAGATAATACCGCCCCAATACGCGCCAGAAGCGCGGCGATATTTTCGCTGCCTTGCTGATCAAGAGCATATTTTCGGGTCATATAGAGGCGACGGTTGATCTCGATCTGGATTGATTGTTGGCGACTGGCGGCACGACCATAATTTTTGGTGATATAGCCACCAGCATAGGGGTGGTTCCAGGCAAAGCTATAGCCAGCCTCGGTAATAAGCCCAGCCAATAGATCGCCAATTGCCGGATCAAGCGTGCTGTGATGCAAATCGCCAAGCACGAAATCGGCAAGCGGTTTGTCATGCTGGTCATGCGATGGCATTGAATGGCAATCAATCAGCAATGATCGGCCAAAATGGCTGTGGGCGGTGGCCAAGGCGGCCTGTACCGCTTGATGATAGGGTTTATGGACAAGCGCGATACGGCTTTCCACCTCGTCCAAAGGCAGCAATTGCCGATGGATCACCTCGCGTGCTGCGGTTAGGCGCGGCAACAGCCCATAGCCAGCGCGAACATGGCGTGATGATGCAGCGGCGGTGTTGGCGGCAGTTGGCGGCGAGGTGAACATGGCGTTATCAAGCGCATCAACCGGCCGGTTTACATCAATATAGGCGCGCGAAATCTGATTATTGATACAGGTGATGCCATGATCGCGAACGCTGCCAATTAATTGGTCAACAGCAAAATCTTCAAGCCCGCGAAGGGCGTTCACATCGGCAATGCTTGCGGCGATAAATTCGGCCGGATAAACCCGCCCTGCATGCGGCGATGACAAGACCACCGCGCTTGGCGGGCAATGTGATGGCGGTGTCAAGGTTTCAGCAGTGGTAAAATGCGGCGCCGCAAGCGCAACCAGTGGCAGGATCACCGGCCCTAGATCATCTGATCTTGATTTGGCAACAAGTGATGATGGCTGTTGATTGGGCTGCGCGGATGCGGCTGATGGCAAAATGGGGGCGGGGTCAATCGCGGGATCAACCGCGGCTTGGGCGTCTGACTTTGGCGCGGTGAACAT
>DFSK01000115.1:0-183 GCA_002378605.1 Alphaproteobacteria bacterium UBA3439 | reverse complement strand
ATTGGCCGAAAAAAGGCTTGATATGACCGGCCGGTTGGTGCAGATATAGCCAGTGGCCAGCGTTACCGCGCAAATGGCCCACCTGTTGGCCCGATGCCAGCATCGACATGATTGTTTATGCTGGTTTGATTGGCCGACCATATGAAATGGTGTGGGGGTGTAGCTCAGCGGGAGAGCACTTCG
>DFSK01000053.1:8120-8876 GCA_002378605.1 Alphaproteobacteria bacterium UBA3439 | reverse complement strand
AAAGATACGACACGAAGATAAAACACGAAGATAAGACTTAGAGATAAGGCGGGCTTATCCGGCTCTTCAGATGGACACCGAACATCGTCTCGGATGCAGCAGCAGTAAAGCCACCCTACCGCATCTTGTCTTGTGATTTCATCAATTGAAGCATGATCAGCTTGAGAATCAACCGGCCAGCGCCAATCATCGAAATCTGGTTCAGATCATTTTTTGGCGCCAGCTCAACCAGATTCAACCCCACGATCTGTCCCTTTGCCGCCAACGCCTCGAACAGCTCGATGATATGCCACCACATCAGCCCGCCTGGTGCGAGCGCAACCGTTCCAGGCATCACCGATGGGTCAAGCCCATCAACATCCAATGTCACAAAAAACCTGCCCGATGCTGGCAGTGCGGCAATCACGGGTGCCATGCCATGCCGGTGAATATCCTGTGCCAGATGAATCTGTGCACCCCATTTACGCGCCATGTCAATTTCCGGCTGTTGTGCGCTGCCAAATGAACGGATACCAATCTGGTGAATGGCGGTGATATGCTCTTGTTCGGCGGCGCGGCGCATGGGACTGGAATAGCCATCATGAATGCCATAGCGCTCATCGCGCCAGTCCAAATGCGCGTCAATTTGAATCAAGGTGACATCTGACAGAGCATCAAGCCCCCTTATCACCGGATTGGTCACGCCATCGTCACCACCAATGCTTATAGGCAGAATGCCGCGTTGAACCGCAAAGCGAACGGCATTTTCGGCGGCGT
>DFSK01000053.1:6972-7805 GCA_002378605.1 Alphaproteobacteria bacterium UBA3439 | reverse complement strand
AAATCATCCAAACAGACAGCGCGCTGGTAATCGGCATCAAGCGATCGACCATCAAGCAGAATCCGCGGGCTTGCCGCGCGCAAGGCGGCGGGGGCAGTCGATTGGTTATTGGGAAATTGATCGGCAAGATAGGGCTTGCCATGTGGCACACCAAAAATAACCGCCTCGGCTTGCAGATCTTGCCAATCGGTAACGACAGGAAGATTCACAAAGCTGTTCGCGGCGGGCGGATTGGTTTTGGGAATTGTTAGCGTCATGATGATGTGATGCTTTGTCCTAGAGGGCGGTGTGGCAATGGCCGGACATAGATAGGGATAACACCACCACCCCCGGCAAGAGCTTTCATATGATTAGCTAACCATAATCTCATAAAAAAATCACAAAGAATGCAGTAATGCAAAAACCAGGCTTTTCATTTCCGCATTTCAGTCTAGCATTATTTTGTCACATGCATTCCCGAAACGCGCCGCATAATATGTCTTTATAAAGGATAGAAATCATGACTGGCATTTCTGCTGATCCCTATTGGTGGCAAGCGGCACCGCCGCAAGATTTTCACATTGATAGTTGGCCAGAACGTGCCGACGTGGTGATCATTGGCGGCGGCTATACCGGATTTGGCGCGGCCATCCCGCTTGCACGCGCCGGTCTTGATGTTGTGATTCTCGAACGCGATCAAATTGGGTCAGGCGCCTCAACGCGCAATGGCGGCATCACCAGCGGCAATCTGCGCCTGTCTTTCGACGATCTGGCCAAAAGATTTGGTGCCGATAAAGCCACAGCTTTTTACCAAGAAGCCAAAGCGGCACGGGCTGATCTGGCGCAGTTCATCA
>DFSK01000053.1:6491-6615 GCA_002378605.1 Alphaproteobacteria bacterium UBA3439 | reverse complement strand
TTGCGTCAAGAATCGCTTGATAGCATGAAACGTGATGCTGACAGGCTGACCAAATTGTTTGATATTGATGCGACGGTTTATGATCGGGCCAGCCTTCCTGATTATATTGATACGTCGCGCTATT
>DFSK01000053.1:4348-6154 GCA_002378605.1 Alphaproteobacteria bacterium UBA3439 | reverse complement strand
GGCATGTGCAAGATTGCGCGTGCGGCTTCGGTCAAAATTGCAACCCAGACAAAGGTGGTTGCGGTAAGCCAGCAAAGCACATCATCACCAACCGCCGAATTTCGTGTTGAGACCAGCCGCGGCGTAATCCATGCCGGTCATGTTATCAGCGCCACAAATGCCTATACAGATGCGGGCCAGCCATGGCTGCGCCGCCGTCTCGTTCCGGTGATTTCCGAAATGATTGCCACCGAAGAGCTTGGCGAGAATATGGTTCGAAGCTTGATGCCCGGGTTAAATATGTATGGCGAAGCTATGCAGCTTGGACATTATTACCGACCATCGCCCGATGGAAAACGCATCTTGCTAGGGGGGCGCCGCATGAGTTCCGATCCGGCCAAGGCGCGCAAACGTCTTGTCGGGGGATTGACGTCAATCTTTCCCCAGCTTGCCGATATCGCCATCTCAAATCATTGGTTCGGTTTTGTTGCTTTTCCATTTGACCAGCTGCCAAAATTGGCGGTCCATGATGGGGTTATTTACCCATCTGGCTATTGCGGTTCAGGAACGGTTTGGGCGCGCTGGCTGGGCCAGAAAGCAGCACATATGGTGCTTGGTGATCTTGATGGCAGCGCATTTCAGGGCGTCCCCTTTCGCACGATGCCGTTTTATTCTGGCGATCCGTGGTTCTTGCCTCTGGCAATGGGGCTTTATGCCATTCAGGATAAATTCACAACAACGTCAAAATAACCATGCCTTATTGCCCAGCCTGATAACGCAGCTTTTACGCCTAGCGGCGGGCGGCATCATCCGGCGATACAGCAAAACGGCGCGGTGAAAACGGCGCCAGATTAACCCGCGTTTGCCGCGCCATAGCCAGATCTGCCAAAGCTTCGCCAACAGCTGGGCCAAGCTGAAACCCGTGTGCCGAAAACCCAAAACCATGAATAATGCCTGATTGGCTGCCATTGCCGATAATCGGCAAATCATCGCTTGTATAGCCTTCGATTCCAGCCCATGACCGTAAAATAGAAACATCACGCAAATGCGGAAAGACGCGACCTGCCGTCATCACAAAGCTGCTTAAACCAGCAGGAACTATTTGCGTCAAATTGCGCGCCGCATTTGCCACACCACGCTTGCCACCGCCAATAACCATTGACCCGTTATCAAGCTGTTTAAATGACAAAGTGCCCCCCATGACCCCGACAACCGATTGCAAAAACATCGGCTGACGATCGGTGATGACAAGCATTGGCGCATGCGCCTCGATTGGTAAAATATCGCCAGTCATTTTGGCAATTTGTGCACCCCATGCGCCAGCACAATTCACCACAATATCAGTTTCGATCATGCCAGCATCAGTTGTCACTTGCCAATGTTCGCCATGTCTATTTATTGATGTAACGGTCACCGGCGTCCGGAATTCGGCACCAAGCGCCACCGCCTTATCATGAAAAGCGCGGGTGATTTTCCACGGCAAGGCCCATCCATCGCCTTCAACCAGAACGCCACCAAGAACCGATTTTGTCAGATGGGGGATACGGCAAAGCAGCTGGTCACGATCAACCCATATTTCATGTTGAAATCCGGCCTTATGCAATTGCTGTATGCGCCGAGACGCAAGATCAGCCCCCGCATCATCAAGCGCAACCTTGACATAAAATTGCCGGTGAAACCCCTTATCAATATCAAGCAATTGATCAATCTGGTTCCACCAATCCATCGACGCAAGTGACAAGGGAATTTCCGCAATATCGCGCCCAAGGCGACGAACCCCACCGGCATTGACCCCTGACGCATGACGTCCAACATGATCTTTTTCCA
>DFSK01000053.1:2574-4021 GCA_002378605.1 Alphaproteobacteria bacterium UBA3439 | reverse complement strand
ATGCCCGCGCCAATAATGACAACCGGCCGTGTCGCAGCCGTTCCAGCTCGTCTCGTTCCAGCTAGTCTGGCCATGGCCCCTCAAGGCTGGCAAGCTCGGCAAGGGTGATTGGCTTTACGGGCGGACGAAGCCGATAATAACCGGTTTCGGCCATTGATTGGCCGGTATGGGAAGCAATCATTTCTTGAACGACCAATCCGCAACTACGCCCCTGACACCGCCCCATCCCAGCGCGGCAAAAGGCTTTTAGCTGGTTTGGGCCGCTGGCACCGCTGGCAAGCGCCGCATTGATATCGGCTTTGCTAACAGCCTCACAACGACAGATGATTGTGTCGTCATCCTGCGCCAGCCGGAAATGAACAGGCGGTAAATAAAGCCGGTCAAGAAACGGACGAATGCTCAGATAGTGGAGATGCCGCAATTTATAATATAGCTGTGTCAGAAAACGCGGCTTGCCACAGCGCGCGACAATCGCGCTTGCCGCTAATCGTCCGGCAATGGCGGCTGCCTTGGCACCACCAATACCGCCGCCATCACCAGCAATGTAAATCTGTTCATCAGATGATTTTCCAGTGACATCCGTTACTGGCCGCCAGCAATGCGCCTGATGATCCCATTGATGATCAAGCCCAGTTGCCATTGTCAGATTTACATTCGGCACAACGCCCTGATGCAAAAATATATGGTTTGAATCTATATCAATTTTGCCCCCTGATGACAGGGTACAAGACACCCCTTGGGCCTGCGACTGTCCGGTGATTTCAACCGCGCTTACATGTTTGATAACCTCGGTGTTCTGGCGGATATCACGAAGCCATTTCCGCCCCATCGCCAACATATCGGGCTGCAGCAATGCCAAAGGCGCAAATGGAATAGCCGACCGCCATTGTTCGGCACCGGTAATGTCAATAACCGCCCGAACCGCCAGCCCCGCTTTGATATATTGCCATACGGTTAGATATAGCAGCGGGCCAGACCCAACAAACACCGCGTCATCAGCCCCAAGCGCCGCCTGTTTTAACAATGTTTGCGCGCCGCCAACGCTCATCACACCAGGCAATGTCCAGCCCCGAACCGGCATTGGGCGCTCAATGGCGCCAGTGGCAATGATGATGTAATCGGCCGTAATCAACTCGGCTTTGCCCCGCGAGACAAGGGCGATTTCATGCGTATCGGTAATTTGCCAAACCGTGCAATCAGGGCGGTAAAGGGCACCACAATCGGCAAAGCTTTGACCAAGCTTTGCGCCTTCATAATAGCTTTTGCCAAGATAGGCAGGTAATGTTTCCCGGTTGGCTTGTAAATGCCGATAAACCTGACCACCACTATCTTTTTGGTCATCAATGACAATCGTCTCAAGACCGGCCTTTGTCGTTGTCAGAGCCGCCGCCATGCCTGCGGGTCCAGCGCCGATGATGGCAATTTGAAAATGCTGATTTGCCATCTT
>DFSK01000053.1:1024-2215 GCA_002378605.1 Alphaproteobacteria bacterium UBA3439 | reverse complement strand
TCAATTTCGACAAGACATTCAAAACAAACACCCATCATGCAATAGGGGCCACGGGGGTCATTTTTTACAGCAGTGCGGAATTGAGTCTTACCAGCACGCAACAATGCCGCGGCAAGATTATCACCATCAAAAGCGGTTATCGCTTCACCGTCAAAGTGAAGATGAACAATTTTACCATTTTCCGGCATTGTCGATTTAAACATTGAACCGCCTTTGGGAAAACCCATCCAGCTCTTGGCCTAATCCGGCCTCGGCAATATAACCCGCAAGATCAAATGCATGTGCTGCCGATAATGTTACACCGCTATGGCAAGATATGGCAAAAGCACCGGGCATGGTTTCAGATTGATCATAAATCGGATAGCCGTCCTTTGACATCACCCGAAGCGCGGCCCAGCTTCGCACAACCCCAACATCTGCCAAGGCTGGCAGAGTCGCCAGCGCACGATCGGCAATCCCGCTAACAATATCGGGGCGAACGCTGGTTTCAAATCCGACATCCTCATGGCTGTCACCAATCATCAACCCGCCTTCGTCGGTTTGCCGCAAAAGCAATGTTGGCAATGGCATTTGCTGATCAAGCTTTTCAGTAACAACAATCTGACCCTTTTGCGGCTTAAGCGATTGCTGCAGACCAACCATCGGGGCAAGCTCGGCATTGGCAAGACCCGCCGCCAGAACAATCCTTTGACATTCAAAATCACCTTTTGCTGTGCCAACGCGGATGCTGCTGCCTATTTTATCAATTTTGCGAACGGCTGCATTGGCAAGGCAAACACCACCATTTCTGATCAAACCGGTTTGCAATGCCCGCATCAGGTAAAGCGGATTCACATGCCCATCATGCGGACAATAGGCCGCTCCGACAACTTTGGGGCCAATGCCGGGCATGATCTCTTTCAGCGCAGCGCGGTCAAGCATTTCAAACTGGAAACGACCATTTTGATGTGCGCGAAGATGATCCAGCTTTTCATATCTTTGCTGCATTTCGGCCTCGCTAAGGCATATGCTAAGACCGCCATCTTGATGAAGACCCAATGCTGGGCCGCCGGTTTCTTGCAACTCCTCAGCCAGCTTTGGCCATAGCTCGGATGATCGCATTGTCCAATCGGCATAGGGCGGAAAATAGGCACCCTTGCCCTGCACCCAGACCAGCCCAAAATTACCGCGTGCCGCCCGCAAGGCGGTATC
>DFSK01000053.1:0-680 GCA_002378605.1 Alphaproteobacteria bacterium UBA3439 | reverse complement strand
AATCGCATCAAAATTGGATTTTGCGATTTCTGTCATTGGAACCGCGTGATGCGATAAGGTGACAGCGTTTCGCGATCTATACGCTTGGTGATATAATCGGCGATTATCTCGCTGGTACCTGGCGCCATACCCAATCCATAATGCGAATGCCCAAAAGCAGCGATAATATTCTTCACACCCGGAATCTCGCCAAGACAGGGAAGGCTGTCAGGAAAGCTGGGACGCGACCCCATCCATTCATCCGGATCGGCACAGTTTAATTGCGGGAAGAGCCTTTTGGCTTGATCGGCAAAACGCCGCGCACGCGCATAATTTGGCGCGGCTTCAAGACCAGCAAATTCAGCCGTGCCAGCAACCCTGACACCAGCCTGCATCAAGCTGGCGACATATTTCTGATCGGCATCCATAACCGAATGATTGATCGTAATGCCCGGATTGCGTAACACGAGATGATAGCCACGTTCGGCCTCCAGCGGCAGCTTAATGCCAAAGCGCTTGAGCAACTGACATGACCATACCCCTGCTGCCAAAACGATTTTTCCGGCATTAAACACACCCTGATCAGTGACCAGCTGGCAGCCATAACCCTGATCGGGATGGATTTCGCGAACTTTTGTTTGAATGTGTTCGGCGCCTTTTGCCAATGCCTTTTCCGCCAATGCAATTCCGATCCCCGCAGG
>DFSK01000085.1:17885-22933 GCA_002378605.1 Alphaproteobacteria bacterium UBA3439 | reverse complement strand
ACCCTACTCACAGCCATATTCCTGACCCTGTTCAGCCAGACGGCTTGGGCTGAACAATTTGAAGGTATTTTTTCTTGCTCATCCGGCGAAAACAACGACCGGCCCATCACATATCTATTCAATCAAAATTATATGGTCAGAGATTCCAATCAATTAGCTCCCTTTGAGCGCTTGGGCATTATTGAGGGCAAGCGTGTCGTTTATATGGGCAAGAAACTCAACAAAATAAAATACGACAAAACAATAAACGGTTTGTACAATAGTATAAGATTTATGTCTCAAAGACGGCTTAGGGGTGATAGCCAACTATACCCATATGAGTTTGATGTTCGAGAAGAGAGAAATTTCTTAGCTGCGACTGGTTTCCTGTGCAGCCAATCGATCTCGAGGCTTGAGTTCAAAAAAGGACTTGATCGGCAGCATCTGGGCTGAAAAAAGCAACGGCACATGCCTATTCATAATGGTGTCCGAATGTAATTTTCAGTCGATTGACAATCATATTTCCTAAGCAAGTCGAAATAAGCCCTACATATCCCGTAACACGGTTTTCAATTCACCCTGTCTTGTTCTTATCTCGTTCAGCAATCTTATCGCCGCCTCGCGGTCAAGCGCGTCTTCGTCAATCCCCAGCTTTAGCAAATTACCGAGGCGCGCAAGGCGCGATCAATAACAACTGATATGGCGCATTGCTTTGCCAAAAATAGCAATTACCCCTATCCTCGCCAGATGTGACAAGGCATAGTATTTTGTGATGAAATGGCGCGGTGCTTTGTGGGTGCGCGCCACAGATGGCAAGGCCGGATTCGGCAAAATGGAGGCAAGGCGTTCGTGGCAATATTTGGGCAAGGACAAAGCCAGATTGACTACAGGCTCCTTGCCAAAGGGCTGATTGCGCCAGTGCAGCATGCTGGCCGCGTGATCATGGAAATCTATCAAAGCGATCCATCACTTGAAATCAAGGCCGATGGCAGCCCTGTGACCAGGGCCGATCATGCTGCCGAAGCGATCCTGCTTCCCGAAATTGCCACTTTGGCACCGTCAATCCAGATTATTTCCGAAGAAAATGCCACCAGCCACAGCCTTGCGCCAAGCCAAGATTTTTTTCTTGTTGATCCGCTTGATGGCACAAAGGAATTCATCAAGGCGCGTGGCGATGGCGCCTTTACCGTCAATATCGGGCTTATCAAAAATGGCCAGCCGGTGATGGGCATTGTCTTTGCGCCAGCGCTTGACCGGCTTTTTTTTGGCAGTCTTGGCAATGGCGCGTTTGAAATTTCGGGCGGTATCTGCCGTCAAATTCGCGTTCGCATGCCACCCGCCGATGGCCCCGTCGCCGTCGCCAGCGCATCGCATCGTGACGCGCAAACCAATCTATGGCTGGAAAAGCGGGGGATCACCAATACCGTCGCTATTGGCTCATCGTTAAAATTCTGTCTCATTGCCGCTGGCGAGGCTGATCTATATCCGCGATACGGCCCAACGATGGAATGGGATACGGCCGCCGGTGATGCGGTTTTGCGTGCCGCCGGAGGGCGCGTCAGGGCCGAAGACGGCCAGCCCTTTTTCTATGGCAAGGCCGGATATCGAAATCACCCATTTTTTGCCGCTGGTGGCGCCTAACCGCCGCCGCTTGGGGTGTCTTGCCGCCCGTCAAAAAGGCCCATCAACGCGGTGGGATCAAAACTATTCAGAGGTCAGGCGCTTTGTCGAAACCGCTATTTTCGCCTGCTTTCGGCCTTGGTTTTAACAAGGCTCTGGCGTAATGTTTTTGGCGTAATAGGCAAGTCGTCATGCGGCATGATATTGGGTGAAATAAAAGATTTTTAAAAGAAAGATTAAATTATGATTATTGATTGTCATGGCCATTACACAACAACGCCGCCGCAGGTCGAAACCTACCGCAACGAACAGCGCGCATTGCTGGCAAATGACCCAAATCATCTTTTTGAAAAGGGCAATATAACCATTTCGGATGATGAGATCCGTGACACAATTGCCAGTAACCAGCTTAAAATGCAGCAGGATCGGGGCACTGATCTGACCATCTTTTCACCGCGGGCAAGCTGGATGGGGCATGATCTTGGCAATGCCAGCACGTCACAAGCCTGGACCGAGCTTTGTAATGATCTGATCCGGCGTGTTTGTGACTTGTTTCCAGATAATTTTGTGCCGGTTTGTCAATTGCCGCAAAGCCCCGAGACATCGCTCGAGACCAGCATTGCCGAATTGTCGCGTTGTGTCGAACAGATGGGCTTCATCGGCTGTAATCTAAACCCCGATCCATCGGGCGGTTCGTGGAAAGATCCGCGTCTTGGTGATCGCTATTGGTATCCACTATATGAAAAAATGGTCGAGCTGGATGTGCCGGCGATGATCCATGTATCGGGGGCGTGTCATCATTCGCTCGATACCACCACAAGCTATTATCTTGGCGGTGATACAACCGCCTTTACGCATCTTTTATTTTCAGATGTCTTTACCGATTTCCCCGAATTGAAACTGATCATTCCGCATGGCGGCGGGGCGGTTCCTTATCATTGGGGGCGGTTCCGGGGCATTGCGCAGGATCGTGGGCTTGGCGATCTGGATGCGCGGGTGCTTGGCAATATATATTTTGATACATGCGTTTATCACCAGCGCGGCATTGATTTGCTGCTTGATGTCATCCCGACAAAAAACATTCTTTTTGCTTCGGAAATGATTGGTGCGGTTCGCGGGATCGACCCTCGAACCGATCATCATTATGATGATACCAAGCGCTATATCGATGCGAATATAGCGCTTGATGCCGAAGCCAAAGCGGCAATTTTCGAGGGCAATGCCCGCCGCGTCTTCAGCCGGTTGAAAATCTGATTTGTGGCCTGGTGATATGCGTTGGTGCATGCGCCGGTGCCTATTTCGGCGCGGTTTTGATCAGGCGGAGAAATAATGCGATTCAAGCTGGCGGCAAATTTTATGATAGATCGGAAGATGCATTTCTTGGATGCTGGCAACGTCGTTAGATGGCACATCGATCAGCACATCACATAGCGGTGCTAGCCTGCCGCCGCCAGCACCGGTAAGGCCGATCACCTTCATGTTTTTGGCGCGGGCGGTCTTTGCGGCCAGCAGGATATTTTCAGAATTTCCCGATGTTGATATGGCAAGCAAAACATCATTGGCTTTGCCCATTGCCCATATTTGCTGGGCAAAAATCAAATCACCATCAAGGTCATTGGCAATCGCGGTAATCAGGGATGAATGGCTGACAAGTGACAGGGCTGGCAATCCATATTGAAGCTTTTCACCAAGACGCGCCGCATCATCACCACAAATGGCCGTCAATCGGTCGCGATCATGCGCTGATAATGCCCGCGGCAGGCAAAACCCCTTCATCAATTCGCCAACGATATGTTCACAATCGGCCGCGCTGCCGCCATTGCCACAAATCAGCAAACTGCCGCTAGCATCATAGCTGGCAATCAGCAGCTTAATCGCCGCGGCGATTTTGGCCGTCTGGTTCTGATCGCTATTTTGGTCTTGCGGCTGCATCCAGCGCTCCTTCACATAGAGGCATCATCATGCCCGATCTGGCCATTATTGAGGGGCTGAACAAAAAGCACAAATGATAAAATCACCGTCAAAGGGCGTAATTATCGATCAATCGCGTTTTACCAAGCCAGATGGCGGCAAAAATCCGGCAGTTTGGCGCCTGTGACTCTGCGGGCTCCAGACTGTCCGAATGGCGTAAATCAAAATAGTCAATCTTGCCAAAGCCAGCCTTGGTCAGCCTTGTTTTGGCATTTGCCAAGGCCGCATCAACTGGCATGCCTTTGGTAATCTGGATAGCGGTTTCCTGCATTTCGGCATAAAGCCGTGGCGCCAGTTTGCGGTCGGCCACGCTTAGATAATGATTGCGCGACGATAATGCCAAACCATCTGTTTCCCGAATTGTTGGCTGCGCCAGAATGGTGATGTTCAGATCAAGATCGCGAACCATTTGCCGGATCACCGCAAGCTGTTGGTAATCCTTTTCGCCGAAAATCGCGAAATTGGCAGGGATATGGGTGAATAGTTTCAAAACAACTGTGGCAACGCCGGTAAAAAAATGCGGCCTTGTCTGGCCTTCCATCGCCAGCGCAACACCGGCTGGAACAATGCTGGTGGCATGGCCATCATCATACATATTGGCAGGTGCATAAATGGCATCACAGCCGCCCGATGCAATGATTGCCGCGCAATCAGCGTCAAGCGTGCGGGGATAGTGATCAAAATCCTCGCCAGCGCCAAATTGCGTTGGGTTCACATAGATGCTGACAATGACGCGCGAGGCGGTTTTGCGCGCCGCAGCAATCAGCGCAAGATGGCCTTGGTGAATATTTCCCATTGTCGGCACAAGACAAACCGTTTCACCGGCGCCTTGCCAGGCAATTGTGGCGGCGGTAACTTCGGCTTTGCTATGTAGAATCTTCATCGATATGCCCTGCCTGAGGTCAGGTCTTTTTCGGCCAGAAAAGATGATCCCTCGTTGGAAAACTGCCATCAATAACCGCGGCGCGATAGCCAGCCGCAGCGGCGCCAATATCATCTTGAAGATTGGCAAATTTACGAACGAATTTCGGGGTAAAGGCGTCATATAGACCAAGCACATCTTCGGTCACAAGAATTTGCCCATCACAAACAGCCGAGGCACCAATACCGATTGTTGGCACGGCGCAAGATTGGGCAATTGATGCGGCAACCGGTTCAATCACGCCTTCCATGACAATGCCAAAAACGCCAGCCGCAACCAGGGCATCAGCATCGGCATGAAGCTGGGCTGATTCTTCATCGCTTCGTCCGGTGATGCGAAAAGCGGCCCCAGCAACAGCATGCTGCGGCAATAGCCCGATATGGCCAAGCACCGGAATACCTGAATCAACAAGGCATTTGACATGGGGGGCAAGATCACTGCCGCCTTCAAGCTTGACCGCATCAGCGCCGGTTTTGGCCATAATCTCGGCGGCGCTAGCCAAGGCCTGCGCCGGACTATTTTCATAGCTGCCAGCAGGAAGATCAATCACCACAAG
>DFSK01000085.1:15378-17535 GCA_002378605.1 Alphaproteobacteria bacterium UBA3439 | reverse complement strand
TCCATGCCATAGATGACCATCGCCACGGAATCGCCAACAAGCAGGAGGTCACAATGCGGGTCAAGCGCATGCGCCATCGGTGCGCTATATGCGGTTAGGCACACAATTTTGCGTTGGCCTTTGAGGGCAATAAAGTCACTGATTTCAGGTTTCACAGACATGTCGGTCAGTCTCGTTGCAGGCAGTATGCATAGCGTTGTCACTAAAGCGCCCAAGGGAAACAGATTATCGGGGCAAGCCCAAAGCCAAATAACGCCAAATCATTAGCATATATTCCTATAGTGGGCGATAGGTTTTTCAGCGATGTTGCGATGGCTAGCGCCTTGACCTGTGATTTGTCGATGCTAGCATATGGTTCCAGCATCCGGCTTTGTGATGCGATCTGATCTGCGCCTTTTTCCGGCGTGCGTTTAGTTTTTTTTGAGGATGACGATGACCCGACCAACAATCATCATGGCGGCACCGAACGGCGCGCGCAAAGTAAAAACTGACCATCCGGCCGTTCCGGTCACGATTGCGGAAACGATCGCCACAGCCAAGGAATGTCACGCGGCTGGTGCAAGTATCCTTCATGCGCATGTTCGGGATGATGATGGCAAACATCTTCTTGACGCGGTTCGGTATCGGCAACTGCTTGATGGGTTGCGGCAGGAAGTGCCGGAAATGCTTGTGCAGATCACCACTGAGGCTGTTGGTATTTACACGCCTGACCAACAGGCCGATTTGGTGTTTGCCCTAAAGCCTGATTTTGTGTCAGTCGGCTTTCGTGAAATGATTGGTGATAATGGCGAGGCCGCTCGCGCCCTTGCCAAGCATTTCTATCACCAAAGCCTTGCTGAACAGATAAATATTCAACATATCCTTTATGATCTTGATGATTTGCAGCGGTTCCGCGTGGCGATGGCTGATGGTATTCTGCCAGATGCGCGGCCTCATCTGCTTTTGGTTCTTGGCCGCTATAGCGGTAATTTCCAGTCTGACCCTGCCGAAATGAAACCATTTATCGCTGATGGGCTGAACGATATGGCAAGCTGGTCAATCTGCGCTTTTGGGCATCGTGAATTTGACGTTATGACCGATGCGATTGCCAGTGGCGGCCATTGCCGGGTTGGCTTTGAAAATAACCTCTATCTGAAAGATGGGAGTTTGGCGCCAAATAATGCTGCCCTAATCCGCCAGCTGGCTGAAACGTGTCAGCCGGCCACGCGGGAGGAAACATTGGCACTTTTCGCGCTGTAGCCGTTATTCGGCGGCCTGCTGTTCCCAAAATTCCATTGGCGGGCAGGCACACATTAGCGCCCGATCACCAAGGGCATTATTGACGCGGTTTACCGGCGGCCAATATTTGTTTTCCTGGTGATTGCCATCAGGGTTACCAGCCTGCTTGCGGCTATAGGGGTGCGTCCAGTCATCATCCATGATGTCATCGGCGGTATGTGGTGCATTGACCAATGGATTATCGTCTCTTGGCCATATGCCATCAGCAACCGATTGGATTTCAGCGGCAATCGCAATCATGGCATCACAAAACCGGTCAATTTCGGCAAGTGATTCAGACTCGGTTGGCTCGATCATCAAAGTGCCAGCAACCGGAAATGACATGGTTGGCGCGTGAAAGCCGTAATCAATCAGCCGTTTGGCAATATCTTCATTGCTGATGCCATGCGCATCCTGAATATGCCGGATATCAATGATACATTCATGCGCAACACGCCCATTCCGGCCGGTGTAAAGCAGCGGATAGGAACCGGCCAGCCGCTGGGCAATGTAATTGGCTGACAAGATTGCTGCCGCAGTGGCAGCGCCAAGCCCATCTGGCCCCATCATGCGAATATAGGCATAGGTGATGGGAAGAATGCCAGCTGATCCAAATGGCGCGGCGCTAACAGCGCCAATGCCGTCAAGCGGTGATCCGGGCAGAAATGGCGCCAGATGCGCGGCAACACCGATTGGGCCAACGCCCGGGCCGCCGCCGCCATGCGGGATACAAAAGGTTTTATGCAGATTGAGATGGCTGACATCGGCACCAAATTCAGGCGGGGCGCAATGGCCAACAAGCGCATTCAAATTGGCGCCATCGACATAGACCTGCCCACCTGCCTTGTGCACAATTTCACAAAGATATGCAATGGCTTCTTCAAACACACCATGCGTTGA
>DFSK01000085.1:7659-15005 GCA_002378605.1 Alphaproteobacteria bacterium UBA3439 | reverse complement strand
ACCACAACGACTTTCATACCGGCCATTGCCGCCGATGCCGGATTGGTGCCATGCGCCGATGATGGGATTAAACAAATATTACGGTCATAATCGCCGCGTGATTGATGATAGCGTGAAATCGCCAGCAATCCGGCAAATTCGCCTTGCGCGCCTGCATTTGGCTGCAATGACATTGCGGCATAGCCAGTGCATTGGCACAGCATCTCTTCAAGCCGCGAAATCATCTCACGATAGCCACTGGTTTGGTCATCAGGCGCATAGGGATGAATATTGGCAAATTCGGGCCATGTGATTGGCATCATTTCGGCTGTTGCATTCAATTTCATCGTACAGGATCCAAGCGGAATCATACAGCGGTCAAGCGCAAGATCACGATCGGCAAGCCGGCGCATATAGCGCAGCAATTCAGTTTCCGAGCGGTATTGATGAAACACATGATGCGTTAAAAACGGGCTGCTTCGGACAAGTTGTGATGGAATGCTGTCAATGTGATCATCACTTAAACCACCGCCAAGCGCGGTAATGATGGCGGCAAGGGCGACATCATCAATGGTTTCATCAAAGCTGGCCGCAACTGCATTATCCAATTGCCGAAGGTTAAAGCCAGCCGCCACCGCCGCCGCCATTAGCGCGTCACGATCATCGGCCGCTTCGATCACGACCGTGTCGAAAAATGTTTGATGCCGAATCGTGCGGCCAGCCGCCATCATTGCGGCGGCGAAACGACGTGCTTGCCGGTTGCTATGGGCAGCGATGTTTTGCAGCCCTTCTGGCCCATGCCAAACCGCATAAAAGCTTGCCATAATGGCCAATAGGGCCTGTGCAGTGCAGATATTGGATGTGGCTTTTTCGCGGCGGATATGCTGTTCGCGGGTTTGCAATGCCAGCCGGTAAGCGGGGCGGCCGTTGGAATCACGCGACACCCCGACCAACCGTCCGGGGATTGACCGTTGCAAGGCTTGGCTGCAAGCAAAATAAGCCGCATGTGGCCCGCCAAAGCTGAATGGCACACCAAATCTTTGCGCGCTGCCAACCACAATATCGGCGCCCATTTCGCCCGGCGGTGTGAGCAGGGTCAGCGCCAAAAGATCAGCACAAACAACCGCCAAGCCGCCGCCATCATGAATGGTGGCAATCTCGCCAGATAGGTCACGAATGGCGCCGCAGCTGCCCGGATAACTAAGCAGCCCGCCAAAGCAATTATCGGGCAATGATGCGCCAATGGGCTGGACATCAATGATGATGCCAAGCGGTTCGGCACGGGTTTTCAAAATGGCAATGGTTTGCGGATGCGTATCTGGATCAACGACAAAGCGATTGCCTTTGGGTTTATGCATACGGCTTGCCAGCGCCATGCCTTCGGCAGCGGCGGTGGCTTCATCAAGAAGCGAACCATTGGCTATATCCATTCCGGTTAGGTCGATGATCATCGTTTGGAAATTCAAAATCGCCTCAAGCCGCCCTTGGGAAATTTCCGGCTGATAGGGGGTATAGGCGGTGTACCAAGCCGGATTTTCCAAAATATTGCGCTGAATCACCGGCGGAGTATGACAATTATAATAGCCCATCCCGATGAGTGATGTTTTGACCTGATTTTTGGCGGCAAAGCCCCTTAATTCAGCCAATGCTTCATGTTCCAAAAGCGCGGGTGCCAATGCCATTTTGCTTTGGCGCCGAATATTTTCGGGAATCACCGAATCCAGTAAGGCCGCCATCGAGGCGGCGTCAACCGCATCAAGCATTTTGTCGATATCGGTGTCATTAATGCCGATATGACGGCTGGCAAAGGCGGCTTGCGGCAAAGGAAGTGATAACATAATGCGTCCTTTCAAAAATAACGACCCGTTTCGGGCAAGAACGGCAAAGGTCGGTCAGGCCAGATTGCCGTAAAATTATGGAGGGATGCCGGTTAGCCAATCATGGCATTATAGGCGGCTTCATCCATCAGTGACTCAAGGTCGCCAGCATCATTGATTTTGATTTTGAAAAGCCAATTGGCCATTGCGCTTTCCGGCGTGATCGCGGTCAGATCGTCAAGAAGCGCATTATTGACCTCGATGATTTCACCACCGGCAGGGCTGTAGATATCTGATGCCGCCTTGACCGATTCAAATACTGCCACTGCATCGCCTTTATTAACAGCCAGCCCAATATCGGGCAGTTCAACAAAAACGATATCGCCAAGCTGTTCAACCGCATGCGGTGAAATGCCAACCGCGCAAATATCGGCATCAAGGTTGGCCCATTCGTGATCTTCAGAAAATTTAAGCATGGTTGTCTCCTTATGGCTTGAATATGTCTAACCGCGAAAATAGCGATGTGGGACGAGTGGCAAATTCACCACGGTAATGGGGGTTTCACCGCCTCTTGTGGCGGCGGCAAGGATGGTGCCGTCATGGGCAAGATGAGTGTCAACAAACCCAAGCGCGGCAGGGCGATCAAGGCTTGGCGCAAAGCCGCCCGATGTGATGATGCCAATGTCAACGCCATCATGAAGAAGGTTTGTACCATCGCGAACCGGACGTGCGCCGCTTGCCAATAAACCGACAAGCCGTCTTTTCGGGCCATTGGCAAATTCATCAAGAATGATATTGGCGCCGGGGAAATCAGCCGCCTCACGTCGCTTTTTTGAAAGGGCAAACCTTAGCCCCGCCATTGTCGGGGTAATGGTTTCGTCAAGCTCATGCCCCCACAGCGGCAGGCCTGCTTCAAGGCGCAATGTATCGCGGGCGCCAAGACCGGCAAGCGTGACAGTGCCTGTTGCCAATAGGGCTTCAGCTATATCAACGGCTGATTTGGCGGGCATGGAAATTTCAAACCCGTCTTCACCAGTATAGCCAGACCGTGTTATCACAAGCGGAATGGCGCCAAGCGTGAAATGGCGGATATCCATGAAGCGGAACCCGTCAAGATCAAGACCAAGACTGGATAGAACCCGAGCCGCATTGGGGCCTTGAAGGGCCAAAAGCGCTTTGTCATGATGCACATCCATCTTGGTGGTATCGTCAAGATTCTGGTGAAGATGATTAATGTCATGCGTGGCGCGACCGGCATTAACAACAAGATGCAGCCTGCCATCAAGCCGCGCCACCATCAAATCATCAAGAACACCACCAGCGTCATTCAACAGCATTGAATAGCGAACGCGCCCTTCGGTGACTGCGCCAATATCGGTTGGAGTTAGACGTTCAAAAAAGGCATCGGCGCCGCGGCCGGATAATTCGACCTGCACCATATGCGATACATCAAATAATCCAGCGCCATCGCGCGTTGCCAAATGTTCGGCCTTGATACCAGCCGCATATTGAACGGGCATATCCCACCCGGCAAAAGGCACTATGCGGGCGCCATTGGCAATGTGAAAATCGTAAAGTGGGGTTCGTTGTGTTTCCACTGTTCTAATCCTTTGGTCACGCGTCAAAAGTGAATACCAGTCAATGGTATTCGCCCCGTCTGTCGCGGAACCTGAGAGATTAGCTGTTTCCAATCACGGACTATAGTGACCTGATTGGCCGATCATTTGAACCTTTTGCCGATTCTGGCTGGTTCATTAGATCACCAGTTTTCCCCTTCGGTGGACACTGCCGTGTCACTTTCCAGAGTGCTCACATGAAAGAGTACATTTACCTGAGAGTTTCTGGGGGTTTGCTCCTTCGGTGTTGCTGCTACCGCCCATTTGGTGGCCAACAATCTCTCCCCCCTCATGTATCGAGCAGAAAAACGCTAACGCAATTTAGATTATGGGGCAAGAGTGCAGCAAATTTCGAAGGGATAAATCCAAAAGGTTTGAAAAACAGCCTTGAGAAAGCTCTTACCTATGCTCATATAACAGAAGGTCTGGAAATGCCCTTGATGTGCCTGTGTTTTGTGCCTGTGTTTTGTTCTGTTAGAAAAGTGAAGCTTTGATATGCCTGATTCCTGTCCAATTTGGAGCTTGCGTGACCTTTATGACGGGGTTGATTCCCCCGCATTGCAAACCGATATTGCTGCCTGCCGTAAGGACGCGTTGGCGCTTGCGGCTGATTGGCAGGGTAAGATTGCCACTATGTCAGGGGCCGAGCTTGCCACTGTCATCACCGCCTATGAGACGATTCTCGAACAGCTAGGCAAGGTGCAAAGCCACGCACAATTGCTATTTGCGGCAAACACAAATGATCCGGCAATTGCCAAGCATCACCAATCGGTGCGCGAAGCCGGATCAGAAATTGGCGCGGCGCTTTTATTTGTTGAGCTTGAGCTTGCGCGCCTTGATCAAGATCATATTGATGGTTTGCTTGACGATGCCGGTTTGGCACGTTTTGCGCCGTGGTTACGGCGGGTGCGGGCAATGGCGCCCTACCAATTGTCTGACGAGATTGAAAAAATGATTGCCGAACGCGCGCCAACGGGTGCCGGGGCATGGGTGCGGTTATTTGATGAAACAACAACGGCAATGCGCTTTGCCTTTCAGGGCACTGACGTAACCGAAGCCGAAATTCTGGATGCGCTGTCCAGTACGGATGCAGCCAAACGCAAAGAGGCAGGCCAGTCACTATCAACAACCTTGAAAGATCATCAAAGATTGCTGTCGCTGGTGATCAATACCATCGCCAAGGATAAGCAGATCGAAGATGGCTGGCGCGGCTTTGCGCGGCCCGTGTCGTCGCGCAATCTGGCAAATGATGTTGATGATAATGTCGTCGATGCTTTGGTGCAGGCGGTCAATGACCGCAATGCCGATCTGTCGCATCGCTATTACAGCCTCAAAGCTGGCTGGATGGGCAAAAAGCAAATCGATTGGTGGGATCGCAATGCGCCATTGCCAGGGGATGATGACCGGCATTATGAATGGGGTGAAGCAAAACAGATTGTGCTTGATGCCTTTCATGGCTTTGATCCTGAAATGGCAAAGATTGCTTTGCCCTTTTTTGATCAGAACTGGATTGATGCCGCGCCGCGGGCGGGCAAAAGCTCGGGGGCGTTCTCGCATCCAGTCGTGCCATCAGCGCATCCCTATATTTTGATGAATTTCGCCGGAAAGTCGCGTGATGTCATGACATTGGCGCATGAAATGGGGCATGGCATCCATCAGGTGCTGGCGGCCGATCAGGGCTATTTGATGTCTGATACCCCGCTTACCCTTGCCGAAACAGCGTCGGTATTTGCCGAAATGCTGGCCTTTCGCCAGCTTGTCGATAGCCAAACAAATGCCGAGTCGCGGCGACTATTGCTGGCGGGCAAGGTCGAAGACATGCTGAATACGGTTGTTCGGCAGATTGCGTTTCATAATTTCGAAACCGAATTACATCAGGCGCGTGCCAAAGCCGAGCTGACGGCCGATGAAATTTCTGATATCTGGATGGAAACCCAACGTGCTGCCCTCGGGCCAGCGATTAAAACTGGCGATGATTATCGGCCGATCTGGGGCTATGTGCCGCATTTCATCCATACGCCATTTTATGTTTACGCCTATGCTTTTGGCGATTGTCTGGTCAATGCGCTTTGGCAGAAATATCAATTGGCGCAGGCCAGCAAAACCGACCATCTTTTTATCCAGAATTATAAAAACCTGCTAAAGGCTGGCGGCACCGAACGTTATGATGTGGCATTGCAACATTTTGACCTTGATGCCAGTAAGCCTGCTTTCTGGTCACTTGGGCTGGATATGATTAGTGGCATGATTGACGAGTTGGAAGGACTAAAATAATGGCAATGAGCGGTGATCATGATGCGGCCAGCGACCGGCAGTTTGGCGGCCGTATCCGCCGTTATGCGAAAGTAACCTCGACGATGGGCGGTCTTGCGGCGCGGGTTGCAGGCGAACGCTATCTTGGCTGGGAAATTGATCGCGGCAAACATGCGGCGGATTTGCGGCAGGCGCTTGGCGGGCTAAAAGGTCCGATCATGAAAGTGGCGCAAATTCTATCAACCATCCCCGATGCGCTGCCGCCTGAATATGCCGAAGAGTTGGCCGGTTTGCAGGCCGATGCACCATCAATGGGCTGGCTGTTTACCAAACGCCGCATGTCGGCCGAGCTTGGCGCTGATTGGCAGCAGAAATTTAACAGCTTTAGCCGTGATGCGGTATCGGCGGCATCGCTTGGACAGGTTCATCAGGCGATGGGGCTGGATAACGCGCCATTGGCGGTAAAATTACAATATCCCGATATGCACTCGGCCATTGAAGCCGACCTAAAACAGCTGAAATTGCTGTTTCAGCTCTATGAGCGTTATGATTCGGCGATTTCGACATCGGATATCTATGACGAATTATCCGAGCGGCTTTTGGAAGAGCTTGATTACCGGCGCGAAGCCATGAATATGCAGCTTTATCAGCATATGCTTGCTGATGAGAAAAAAGTGCAGGTACCAAGCCATATCCCCGAATTATCAACGAACCGGCTTTTGACCATGAACTGGCTTGAAGGCCAGCGGTTGATGGCTTTTCTTGAGACCAATCCCGATCAGGCCACGCGAAATGAAATTGCGAAAACCATGTTTCGGGTCTGGTATGTGCCATTCTATTATTATGGCGTTATTCATGGTGATCCGCATCTTGGTAATTATTCAATCGCCAAGGATAACAGCATCAATCTTATGGATTTCGGGTCAATCCGCCTATTCCGGCCGCAATTTGTCGCTGGTGTGATCGAGCTATATAAGGCGCTTCGCGATAATAACCGTGATCAGGCAGTCGATGCATATGAGCGCTGGGGGTTTGTCGGGCTTGATAATGAAGCGATTGATGTTTTGAATATGTGGGCCGAATTTATTTATGCGCCGCTTCTTGAAGATCGGGTTCGCCCAATCCAGCAAATGCGTGGTGGCAAGGCGGGACGTGATCTGGCTGGCAAGGTTCATACTGAATTGAAACGCATTGGCGGGATCAAACCGCCGCGTGAATTTGTGCTGACCGATCGGGCGGCTGTTGGGCTTGGATCAGTCTTCATGCATCTTGGTGCCGAAGTGAATTGGCATGAATTATTCCATGAGCTGATTGATGATTTCTCGGTTGATGCCTTGGCCGAACGGCAAAGGCAGGCTGCCAGCAAAGTCGGGCTTCCCGACAATCTGATTGCGCCATATACCGCCTAGATCAGGCAAAAGATAAAACCGACTGACGTAGAACAGATCAAAAAAAGGCAGCCCGTCAAATCAGGGCTGCCTTTTTGTTAGGCGGTTATGGTAACGGGTCAATGCCCCGAAATAACAACCAAAAGCTGGTCAAGTGACGCCTTGGCATCACCGTAGAACATGCGGGTGTTCTCTTTGAAAAACAGCGGATTTTCAATGCCTGAATATCCGGTGCCTTGGCCGCGCTTTGACACGAAAACCTGTTTTGCTTTCCAGCATTCCAGAACAGGCAT
>DFSK01000085.1:4564-7312 GCA_002378605.1 Alphaproteobacteria bacterium UBA3439 | reverse complement strand
AAATCATCATTGATTTCATCCATCTCGAGGACGATGTCATAGGGTACTTTGGCTTCGGCAAGAAGCACGTTCATATGCCCGGGAAGCCGACCAGCAACGGGATGGATTGCAAAGCGCACAGTTTTGCCTTTCGCCCGAAGCCGTCGGGTAAGTTCTGCAACATTTTGTTGAGCCTGTGCCACCGCCATGCCGTAACCCGGGATGATGACAATGCTTTCGGCATCTTCGAGCGCTGCGGCGACACCATCGGCATCAATCGCAATCTGCTCGCCTTCAACTTCCATCTGCGGGCCAGCCGTGCCGCCAAACCCGCCAAGGATGACACTGACGAACGATCGATTCATGGCCTTACACATGATGTAGGACAGGATCGCGCCTGACGAGCCAACAAGCGCGCCGACAACGATCAGCAGATCATTGCCAAGGCTAAAGCCAATTGCTGCCGCTGCCCAACCCGAATACGAGTTCAGCATCGATACAACCACCGGCATATCAGCGCCGCCAATACCCATGATTAAGTGATAGCCGATGAAAAGGGCGAGGATCGTCAGAATAACCAGCGGCAGTAACGCGCCGCTTGTAAGATACCAGACAAGGCAGGCTAATGATGATATCGCCGCCGTGGCATTCAATAGATGCCCGCCAGGAAGTTTGGTCGCGGCTGATGTAACTTTTCCAGATAGCTTGCCATAAGCAATCACCGAGCCGGTAAAGGTTACCGCCCCAATCCAGATGCCAAGCGAAGCTTCAACACGCAAAATATTAATCTCGGCGCCAGATTTCTTTGCCAGCAATGCGGCAAACCCTTCAAGCGCTTTTTTTGCCGTGTCATCCATCGTTAGGACGTTGGCAAGTTCAAAATGCGCGTTAAACCCGACAAAGACTGCAGCCAGACCAACCAGTGCATGCATACCAGCAACTAGTTCCGGCATCTGGGTCATTTCAACTTTTGACGCAAGTTGATAGCCAATAAGCCCGCCAATCGCGATCAGTATAGCCGTCAGTTGCCATAGGCCAGCCCCCGGGCCGATGACGGTCGCCAGGACTGCCAGCCCCATACCAACAATGCCATACCAAACGGCGCGCTTTGCGCTTTCCTGACCTGATAGCCCGCCAAGCGACAGAATGAACAAAATAGCAGCGACAACATAAACAGCTGTGGTGAAACCTAGATCCATCGTTCTGGTCTCCTTAAGATTTCTGGAACATGGCAAGCATGCGACGTGTTACGAGGAAGCCACCGAAAATATTAATTCCAGCAAAGAATACCGAAATTCCTGCAAGCACGGTCACTAGAAGGCTGCTTGAGCCGATCTGCAGAATAGCTCCAAGAATAATGATTGATGAAATCGCATTGGTGACAGCCATCAACGGTGTGTGCAGTGAATGACTGACGTTCCAGATCACTTGGAACCCAACAAAGACCGATAAGACAAAGACAATGAAATGCTGCATGAAGCTGGCGGGTGCATAAGACCCAACCGCCAGCAAAGCTGCGCCACCAATGGTCAAAAGCAAAATCTGATTTTTGGTCGTTTGCTTGAACGCCGCAACTTCATCGGCGCGGATTTCTTCGGCAGTGCGCTCGGGTACTTTTTCCTTTGGCTTTGCGGCTATTGCCTGAACCTTGGGTGCAGGTGGCGGGAAAGTGACCGATCCACCAAATGTGACGGTTGCACCGCGGATCACATCATCTTCCATATTATGAACAGTCTGACCGTTTTTATCGGGTGTCAAATCTGCGATCATATGGCGAATATTTGTTGCATAAAGAGTCGAGGATTGTGCTGCCATACGGCTTGGAAAATCGGTGTAACCAACGATTGTTACGCCGTTCTCAGTGATGATTTTTTCATTGGGAACGGTAAGGTCGCAGTTGCCGCCACGCTCGGCTGCCAGATCGACAATAACCGAGCCGGGCTTCATGTCAGCGACCATGTCAGCAAGCCATAGCTTTGGTGCGTCTCTGCCCGGGATCAGCGCGGTCGTGATAACAATATCAATTTCGGGCGCTAACTCACGAAACTTTTCCAACTGCTTTTCGCGAAACTCAGGGCTTGATGGGGCTGCATAGCCGCCGGTTGTCGCGCCATCCTGCTGCGCTTCTTCAAAATCAAGATAGACAAATTCGGCGCCCATTGATTCGATTTGTTCAGCAACTTCGGGCCGCACATCAAACGCAAGGGTGATCGCGCCAAGCGAAGTCGCTGTGCCGATCGCGGCCAAGCCAGCCACGCCAGCACCAACAATTAAAACCTTGGCAGGCGGCACTTTACCAGCGGCGGTGATTTGACCAGTGAAAAAACGGCCAAAATTGTTGCCAGCTTCGATTACCGAGCGGTATCCAGCAATGTTTGCCATTGACGATAACGCATCCATTTTCTGCGCGCGGCTGATTCTGGGAACCATATCCATGGCGATGACATTGGCATCTTGTTTCGCAATCAGCGCCATTTGGTCTGTATTTTGTGCCGGATAAAAGAATGATATTAATAGCTTGCCCTTTTTCAGGAACTTGACTTCAGCTGTCTCTGGCGGCCGAACTTTGCTAATGATATCTGCTGCTTGCCACAATTCTTCAGCCGTTTTGGCGATTTTGACACCAGCTTTTTCATAAGCAGCATCGGAAAATCCGGCATGCAGGCCAGCGCCTGACTGAATAAGGCAGTCATAACCAAGCTTTTGCAATTGTGTAGCGCTGTCAGGCGTCATGGCGACGCGTTTTTCATCAACAGCAATTTCTTTTGG
>DFSK01000085.1:1435-4232 GCA_002378605.1 Alphaproteobacteria bacterium UBA3439 | reverse complement strand
GCTGATCGGTTGAGACTATGCAAGCCAAAACCGCGGATTCTGCCAAATAGTAGGGGGGATCAAATGGCTTCAGCACATATGAAAAAACCGCCAACTGCTTGGCGGTTTTCATGTTGTAAGACCTGATCAAGCTAGCCTGATCTAATAGCCTTCGCGTTCCAAACGTTTGCGCATTAACTTGCGCACCCGACGGGTTGACTCGGCAGCCTCGCGCGCGCGGCGCTCGGATGGCTTTTCATAGGACCGGCGATTTTTCATTTCGCGGAACACACCTTCGCGCTGCATTTTCTTTTTAAGAACACGCAGTGCCTGGTCAACATTATTGTCTCTAACGGTGACGTACACGTCTTTCACATCCCTTCTAAAGATATCTGATAATCCGTTTTGAGTAGGCGCGTTATGTATCATAGCAGTTCACAAGTTGCAAACATTAAACCGTCATTGCGGCGGTGGCGGGGTGGCATTGACCGAAAATATGACTATATTATGCAAAGGCGCGGCTGGTTTTTACCGGTCTAGCATTTTGTGGCATGATTTTTTGAAGGACATCACCCATGCATGATGAACAGTTCCAGCCCGATCCTGTCGCCGTTGCGATTCTGCGTGCATCGATGCTTCATGTGCCGTTTGACGGCTGGGGCGAGGCGGCGCTTATCGCTGGTGCGGCTGATGCGGGTCATGATGCGGCGGCGGTTCATACCGCCTTTCCGCGTGGCGCAATCGATGCGATCGCGCTTCATTCACGGTTGGCAGATCAATCAATGGTTGATGCGTTTTTAGCGCTTCCCGAGCGTCCGGAAAAGGTGCATTTGACGATTCGAGCGCTGGTGCTTTTGCGGCTTGAAATTGCCCAGCCCGACAAGGATGCGGTTCGCCGTGCGCTTAGCCTTTTGGCGATGCCTGCCAATGCCAAATTATCGGCCAAGCTTCTTTATGAAACGGTTGATGCCATGTGGCGCGCCGCAGGCCAGCGCGATACCAGCTTTTCCTTTTACACGAAGCGCGGATCACTTGCCGCGGTTTATAGCGCGACAGTACTGGCATGGCTTGCTGACAATAGTGGCAATCTTGACGGAACCGTTGATTTTCTTGATCGGCGGCTTGCCGATATTGCCCGTATTCCGAAAATTACCAAACCGGTGCGCACGGTCATTTCGGCTGGTGAGCGGATTGCCAACAGTTTTATGCAGGGATTGGCCAAGCGCCATTCACGCTAGCCGGTCAGCATGATTTGACCAAACAGCTTGGTGATGGGGTGGGGCTGATCATGCGTGATAGCCTGTTTTCCGCGCATTGGACATTGGCTAGAAAACCGGTATAACGCGGGGATAAAGGCGGTCATGACCGCAGCCAGATTTGTAGATCATTGCCATCGGGCAGCGATTGCCAAAAGGAGCCTCTATGCCGATTAGAGTACCTGATAATTTGCCAGCGCTTGAAGCGTTGCATGCCGAATCTGTTGATATCATTCCGCAACAGCAAGCCGTCAGCCAGGATATCCGGCCATTGCGGTTGCTGCTGCTGAATCTGATGCCAAAAAAACGCGATACCGAAATTCAATTTGCCAGATTATTCGGCAATTCGCCGCTTCAGGTCGAAATGATTCTGATGACAACGGCAAGCTATACGCCGCGCAACACAGAGCCGGGTTATTTGCGCCGGTTTTACCGCCAGCTTGATGATGTGCGGGATGATTATTTTGATGCGCTGATTGTAACAGGGGCGCCGGTTGAAACCTTGCCATTTGAGGATGTGACCTATTGGCCTGAATTGACCGAAATCATGGAATGGTCGCGCACCCATTGTTTCCGCAGGCTTGGCATTTGCTGGGGTGCGCAGGCGCTATTATGGCATTTTCACCAAGTGCCGAAATATGAACTTGGGAAAAAGCTTTTCGGTATCTTCGAACATGGGTTGAGTGATGTGTCGGGCCGGTTGATGAATGGCTTTACCGACCGGTTTCCGATGCCAGCATCACGCTACACGATGAATCGCAGTGAAGATTTGGCGGCGGCGGGCCTCGATGTTCTGGCTGAGGGCGGGTCATGCGGTGCAGGCATGGTTCGTGATTCGGTGACGGGTGATCTGTTTGTGTTCAATCATCTTGAATATGATGCCACAACGCTTGGTGATGAATTTCAGCGTGATGTTTCTGCGGGGCTGACCACGGCTTTGCCGGAAAATTATTATCCAAAGGATGATCACACGCTGCCACCCATCAATAACTGGCGGCCTTTTGCCTTTTTGCTGATGGCCAATTGGATCAATGATCTTTATCAAGCAACGCCATTTGACCTGACAAGCCTTGCCAAGAAATAACCAATTGCCTTGTTAGATATGCTTGCCTGGGCGTGATCAGACTGGTTTGATTTGCCGGTTTGTATGGCCCATTTTGCGGCCCGGCTTGGCCTCGGCTTTGCCATAGAGATGAAGATGCAGCCCGCTGGTGCTGGCAAGTTCGTCAAGGCGGGGCATATCCTCACCAAGAAGATTGTCCATTTGCCATTGCCCATAGCAATTGGTGCTACCCAAAGGCATGCCGGCAACCGCGCGGATCAATTGGGTAAATTGACTATTGGCACAGCCTTCGATTGTCCAGTGAAATGAATTATGCGGTCGCGGTGCTATTTCATTGAATAGAAGGCGGTTATCGTCAGTGACAAAAGTTTCCAATGCCAAAAGCCCAGTAACATCAAGCGCCGTGGCAAGCTTTTGAATGGCATTTTGACCAGCGTCGATCACCGCTGCTGGTAGATCGGCTGGCGCCACGGATCGGGCTAGAATGCCGTCTTTATGA
>DFSK01000085.1:0-1101 GCA_002378605.1 Alphaproteobacteria bacterium UBA3439 | reverse complement strand
TTCGGCACGAAATGCCACCATTTCTTCAAGAATGGCATCATTCGTGGCAAGCGCGGCAAAACCGGCATCAAGATCGTCATGTTTGGAAAGCCGGATCTGGCCCTTGCCATCATAGCCAAGTTGGCAGGTTTTAAGCACCCCATCCCCCCCCAATGCATCCATCGCATGATGCAGATCGGCGGCACTGGTGATGTGCCAGAAAGCGGGTGTTTCAATGCCAAGATCGCGGGCAAGAGTCTTTTCGCGAATCCGGTGTTGGGCGGTATGCAGGGCGGCTTCGCCCGGGCTGGCAAGGCAGTGCTTACCCAAAAAGGCCATTGCGCTTGCGGGTACATTTTCAAATTCACTGGTGACGGCATCAATCTTGCTGGCAAAGGCGGCAAGCGCTTCTAGATCATCATAGCCAGCCTCGGTAAAGTCATGCGCAATATCACCGGCAGGGCTGTTCGCGGCGTCAGGGGCATATATATGGGTTCGAAACCCAAGCTGGCTGGCAGCGATCACCAGCATCCGGCCAAGCTGTCCACTGCCAAGAATGCCGATGGTTTTGTGCGGTGCGTACTGCAATGGCTTATTCCGGCGCTTCGGCAACATTATCGGTCTGGCTTTGCCGCCATGCGATAATTCTTTGGCCAAGATCGGCATCAGACAGGGCAAGAATCTGCACTGCCAGCAACGCCGCATTTTTGGCCCCGGCAACGCCAATGGCAAGGGTGCCAACCGGAACGCCAGCAGGCATCTGCACAATTGATAATAGCGAATCCATGCCCTTAAGCGCAGCCGATTCAACCGGAACACCAAGAACGGGCAAATGCGTATGGGCAGCAATCATCCCCGGCAAATGCGCCGCGCCGCCAGCGCCGGCAATGATCACGCCAAAGCCGTTTTCATGCGCGGTTTCGGCAAAGCTGGACAAACGCGCTGGTGTGCGATGCGCCGAAATGATTTTTACCTCATGCGCCGCGCCAAACTGGTCAAGAATATCAGCAGCGGCCTTCATGGTTGACCAGTCAGACTGGCTTCCCATGCAGATGGCAATGCGGGGTAGAGATGATTTTGCGGTCATGAAACTCTCAATTCACGTCTTGAAATGGTCACGTC
>DFSK01000015.1:3394-6188 GCA_002378605.1 Alphaproteobacteria bacterium UBA3439 | reverse complement strand
ATTAGCAACCACCAATCAAGCGTGTTTCTGTTTGACCCTGATACCGGACGCTTGCAAGCAATTATTGGCGGTAATTATTTAACAGCGGTTCGCACGGCAGCGGCAGCGGCGGTTTCGATTAGTCATCTTGCCCGCCCCGATGCTTCGATTTTGGGCATAATGGGGGCTGGCCATCAATCGGTTTTCCAATTAAGAGCCGCGTTACAGCGGCGTCAGTTCAGCAAAATTCTGGGTTGGAACCGGTCGGCTGATGCCTTGCCTCGTCTTGCCAAGCTGGCAGATGAATATGCAATTCCTTTTGAAGCCGTCACGCCAGATGCAATGACGCAAGCCGATGTTATCATCACCATCACCTCGTCGCACCAGCCCTTGTTGATGGCCGACCATGTCAGCCCGGGAACGCATCTTGTATGTATGGGAACCGATACAAAGGGCAAACAGGAAATTGATCCGGCATTATTTTCAATTGGCACCAGCTTTACCGATGAGGTGGCGCAATCAGTGACGATTGGCGAGGCGCAGCATGCCATTGCCACGGGTCTTATCAATGAAGCGGCAATTGTGCCAATCGGCAGGGTCATCAATAAAGATCATGCTGGCCGGACAAGCGATGATGAAATTACCATTTTTGACGGCACCGGTGTTGGCTTGCAGGATCTGGCGTTGGCGTCAGTGGCAATGCGCCGCGCGGTTGAGGCAGGATCGGCAACGACGGTTTCATTCTGATAGACAGTCGCATGAAGCGGCCGCCAAAAGACCAACATAATTTCTGCGGCAAAACCAAAACCCAGCCTTGGCACCATTTTAAAAGGGGCAGGCTGGTTTTGTTATGCGCTGCTATTTGAACTGGCTAGCCGAGGTCAAAGAAATCATTGCCCTTGTCATCCATCACGATGAAGGCCGGAAAATTTTCAACTTCGATTTTCCAGACGGCTTCCATGCCAAGCTCTGGATATTCCAGAACTTCGATTTTTTTGATCGATTCAAGCGCCAGCTTGGCAGCAACACCGCCAATTGAGCCAAGATAAAAACCGCCATGTTCCTTGCAGGAATCACGAACAACGCGTGACCGGTTGCCCTTGGCAAGCATCACCATTGACCCGCCAGCGGCCTGAAAGGTGGGAACATAAGAATCCATACGGCCAGCCGTTGTTGGGCCGAATGACCCTGATGCCATGCCTTCTGGCGTCTTTGCTGGCCCAGCATAATAAATCGGATGGTCTTTGAAATAATCGGGCAATTTGCCCTCGCTTTCCAGCCGTTCCAGCAATTGGGCGTGGGCAATGTCACGCGCCACAATCAATGGGCCGGTGAGTGCAAGCCGCGTTTCAACCGGATGGGCGCTCAGGCTTGCCAGAATTTCGCGCATCGGCTTGTTCAGATCAATGGCAACAACATCATCTTCGGGCTGGTCAGATAGGTCGGGAAGGAATTTTGCCGGATCGCGCTCTAAAGTTTCGATGAACAGCCCATCGGGTGTGATTTTGGCAAAGGCCTGCCGGTCGGCCGAGCAGGAAACGCCAATGCCAATCGGGCAAGAGGCACCGTGACGCGGCAAACGAATGACGCGCACATCATGGCAATAATATTTACCGCCAAATTGCGCGCCAATCCCAAGATCGCGGGTGATTTGCAGGATTTGGGCTTCCCAATCGAGATCGCGCCATGCATGGCCAAGTGCATTGCCTTCGGTTGGCAGATTATCAAGCGCCTTGATTGACGCCATTTTGACCGTCTTCATCGTAAGTTCGGCCGACGTGCCGCCAATCACAATGGCAAGGTGATAAGGTGGGCAAGCGGATGTGCCAAGCTCTAGAATGGCGGTGCGGATAAAATCACGAAGCGAATCAGGATTGAGAACCGCTTTGGTTTTCTGATGCAAAAAGGCTTTATTTGCTGATCCACCACCTTTTTGGATAAAGGCAAATTTATATTCAAGGCCTTTGCCGGCGTTAATTTCAATCTGCGCAGGAAGGTTGGTGGCAGTATTGCTCTCCTCGAACATCGTATGTGCTGCAAGCTGGGAGAAGCGCAAATTGCAATTTTGATATGTGTTGTAAATGCCGCGCGATAGCGCCTCGCCATCATCACCGCTAACCAAAACATGATCACCGCGATAGCCGGTTACCAGCGCCGTGCCAGTATCTTGGCACATTGGCAACAAGCCTTCGGCGGAAATGACGGCGTTTTTCAGCATTTCCAATGCCACAAACCGGTCATTCTTGGTGGCTTCGGGGTCTTTTAGAATATCGGCAAGCTGGCCCAGATGGCTGCTGCGAAGCAGATGCGAAATATCGGTAAAGGCGCGTTCGGCAAGAAGGGTCAGGCCTTCTGGATCAACGCGAAGGAAAGTTTCTCCCTCCATTTCGACAAGCCGGACATGATCGCTGGACACAAGCTCATATTCGGTTGAGTCAGCGGTTGTTGGAAACATCGGGCTATAGGCAAAATCGGCCATGGCTAAATCCTGTAAATATCAAATGGCAAATGAACAGATATTTGGCAAGGCATGCAAACATCTGCCTGCCAGCCGATCATTGGATTGTTATTTTGTCGGTCTTTTTCGAAAGGTGTCAAGCGACACAACATCGGCGCTATTGCCAGATGCATCATCGTTGCTTTGCGTTGGCTGATCATCTGATGGCGATATGTCATCGTGATCATCATCATCATCATCATCGCTGTCATCATCGTCGGCGATGCCAAATTGCAGCCCAAAGCCAACTGACGGATCGTTAAAGCTGGTCACAGCCTCAAATGGAATATTCATCGGGCTTGGCTTGCCGCCAAAGAA
>DFSK01000015.1:0-3041 GCA_002378605.1 Alphaproteobacteria bacterium UBA3439 | reverse complement strand
GGATGTTTGGCGCGAAGATGATCGTCGATTTCAACGCCTTTATAAGTTGTTGAAAAGCCAATATAGAAATGTGTTTCACCGGGTAGCCCGACCTTTTCAACAATGCCAAGCGACGAACGAACCACCGACCGAAGTGCATCTTCTACCAGAAGTTCATAATTCAAGCCGGTTTGAAGCATGTCATTATCAGTCATCAGATTTTGGTCTTTCTGTGGCAGCGAGCAGGGTGATGGAAAAGCTACAAATGAAAATGCACCTTTATCATGGGTTCGCCAAGGTAAAGCGGAACGCTTCTGTTGCCAGGTGCGCCCCAAACCCCGCCAGACCGAGCTCAATCGATCTGGACTTAAGATCGGTTACTCCCGCTGCCTTTAGGCTGCGATTGCTACCGGAGCAGTGTTGTCATTTGCAACTACTACATGGCCCGATAACGGCGGGTACCATACCGAGCAAAAATACTGCCTTTACCACATGCGTCGATCCTATTTCGCCCCCAATCTTTTAGCCCAAATTCTGCTGCTGGCCGTGATGGCCGTCATTCTGGGCTAAAATGGTGGAGGCGCCGGGTACCGCCCCCGGGTCCGCTCTGCTTATTCTACAGCACGTTTATCGCCATAGCTGGCGAACCAGCATCTTTAATATAGAAGCAATGACGCCGGTTTTAAAGGATAGTTTTGCACTGAATTGCCTTTCGGCGCTGATAACCGCATTATTCGCCCGTTTTGGGCAAAGGATTGGCCCGTTTTACGATTGGCAGATTATCCGATTATCCGCTTGCACCGTGATACATGGCCATGCCATTTTAACCAAACAGCAAGTCGGTGCCCTCGCGGCGTTATATGCGGTTACCGTGACACTTTGCGTGACGTGCGGTGATAAATTGTCAATCAAGTGATTAAGTGAGGCCTGCAGATGCGGCAATATCTGGATTTATTGCAACGAATTTTGGATGACGGTGTTGATCGCGGTGACCGCACTGGCACTGGCACAAGAGCGGTTTTTGGCCATCAAATGCGGTTTGACCTTGCCGATGGGTTTCCGCTACTAACCACGAAAAAGCTGCATATCAAATCCATCATCCATGAATTGCTATGGTTTATCAGTGGCGACACGAATATCCGCTATTTGCAGGAAAATGGCGTGTCGATCTGGAATGACTGGGCTGATGGAAATGGTGATTTAGGGCCGGTCTATGGCAAACAATGGCGCCATTGGCAAACGCCTGAGGGCGACGAAATTGACCAGCTTGCCGATTTGATCGAGATGATTAAAACCAACCCGGATTCGCGGCGATTGATGCTCACCGCTTGGAATCCGGCGGATGTGCCGAATATGGCCTTGCCGCCATGCCATTGCCTGTTTCAGTTTCAGGTCGCCAATGGGCGTTTATCCTGCCAGCTTTATCAGCGCAGCGCCGATTGTTTCTTGGGCGTGCCGTTCAATATCGCTTCTTATGCGCTATTGACGCATATGATCGCCGCCATTTGTGGGCTCAAGGCTGGTGAATTTGTACATACGCTTGGTGATGCGCATCTTTATGCCAATCATTTTGAACAGGCGCGAACCCAGCTTGGCCGACAGCCAACTGCCCTGCCACAGATGGTGATCCACAATGTTCCCGATCAAATTGACGGGTTCAAATTTGAAGATTTCGAAATTGTTGATTATGTTGCCGCGCCGCATATCGCCGCGCCAATTGCGGTTTAACGATCATGGTGATGATCCATATGACAGCCGTTGTGGCGATGGCCGAAAACCGCGTGATTGGCGATGGTAAAGGACTGATCTGGCATATCCCCGATGATCTGAAACGTGTCAAAATGCTAACCATGGGTTGTCCATTGATTATGGGGCGCAAAACATGGGATTCGATTGGCCGCCCATTGCCGGGCCGCGCCAGTATTGTGATGACGCGTGATTCGGCCTGGGCTGCTGATGGCGCAACTACGGTTTCAACAATGACCGCGGCGATTGCGGCGGCGCGTGACTGGATTGATGCCACCGCCGAGGCACGGCCGGAGATCATTCTGTTTGGCGGCGGCGAAATCTATGCCCAAGGGCTGGATTATTGTCACCGTGTTGAACAAACCGTCATCAACATAGCCGCTGATGGCGGCAAAAATGCTGCCTTTTTCCCTGATTTGCCTGCCGACCAATGGGATATCGAAATCGAGGCCGAAATCGATGCCGCTGGCGATGTGCCTTCCTATCGCTATGAACGCGCCATCAGGCGTATCGCCGCGAAACCGATGGTTTAGGCACATTTTGCCATTTGATTTTGGCGGCTATTCGACGATGATTTTTGGGCTGGCTTTTGGTGCGTTCCGCTCAAGCGTTTGCAAAACCGCCGCGGCAATCGCCCGATAATGGGCGGCATGCGGGCTGTCTGGCTGGCTCGCCACGATCGGGGTGCCTTCGTCTGATGTGGCGCGGATGGCCATTTCCAGTGGCACTTCACCAAGGAAAGGCACACCCAATTTGGCCGCTTCGGCGCGGGCGCCACCATTGCCGAAAATTTCGTGCCGTGCGCCGCATTCGGTGCATAGGAAATGGCTCATATTCTCGATAATCCCGAGAAGCGGCACATTCACCTTGCGGAACATGTTCAATCCTTTTCGCGCATCAATCAAAGCCAGATCCTGCGGTGTCGAGACGATCACGGCACCGGCAAGCGCGGCGCGCTGGGATAGGGTCAATTGCGCATCACCTGTGCCAGGCGGCATATCAATGACAAGAATATCCAGCGCGTCCCACGCAACATCACGAAGCATTTGCTCGATGGCGCTCATTACCATTGGCCCACGCCAAATGGTTGGCGCATCCTCGGCAACCAGATAGCCAATCGACATGGTTTGCAGGCCCCACGCCTCGATTGGCACGATTTTTTTGCCATCGCTTTGCGGTTTGCGGTTCAAACCAATCAGCCGCGGCAATGATGGGCCGTAAATGTCAGCGTCGAGAATGCCGACCTTTTTACCGGTTGCCGCCAGCGCCAAGGCCAGATTGATTGAGGTTGTCGATTTTCCAACGCCGCCCTTGCC
>DFSK01000024.1:14659-16192 GCA_002378605.1 Alphaproteobacteria bacterium UBA3439 | reverse complement strand
TTTTTATCACTGCCTTTGACATGCCAGAACGGCTGGATAGCAAAGCTTTCATCAGCGGCGCGTGGTGCCTTTATTACAGCGGGTTTACGGTCTAAATCGCGCGCCGCTTGCTGGCCTGCCTTGAGGCCGCTTTGCAAGCAGCTGGCAAGAGTCATAACGCCATTTGCCGCCCCGGTCACGATCATGCCATCAGGCAAATTTTCGCCCGGGACAAAACCGGCAATTGCATCATTCCAAACCGGACGGCCGCGCTGATGACAGGTCAGATGAACAGTCGGCGACCACCCGCCGGAAATAGCCAGACAATCGGCCGGAATATGTGCTCCGTTATTCAATGTCACACTTCGAAGGCCAAGCCGTCCGGTGGTATTGACGATTTGCCCGCCAAGAACGGTGGGCACGCCTGTTGGTGGGGTTTTTGCAATATCGGTTCGGCTGTCGATAATGGCGGTGATTTCAACGCCTGCGGCGTGCAAATCCTGGGCGGTTGCCCAGCCATCATCATTATTGGTGAAAATAGCAACGCGTTTGCCAGGGGCAACGCCAAACCGATTGACATAAGTCCGCACGGCACCAGCAAGCATGACGCCCGGCCGGTCATTATTGCTAAAGGCAATTGGCCGTTCGGTCGCGCCTGCCGCCAAAACACATCTTTGACTGCGGATATGCCAAAAAATCTGGCGAATGGCGCCATTGGCGTCATGTTCATTCACACGTTCTAGCGCGCCATAGCAGCCATGATCAAAGGCGCCAAATACCGTTGTTTTGGACAAGATGCGGACATTATCCATCGCCGCAAGCTGTGCCAGACATAAGGCGGCAAAAGCGGCACTTTCCATGCCGTCTATTTCTTGGCGTTCGGCGTTTAATCTGCCGCCAAGACAAAAATCTTCATCAGCAAGAATAACCTGCAAGCCTGATTTGGCCGCTACAAGCGCCGCCATCAATCCGCTTGGCCCGCTGCCAATGACCAGTAAATCGCAATGGAGATAGCCCTTATCATATTGATCAGGGTCGGCAAGGCCGGACAGACTGCCAAGACCGGCGGCCTTTCTTATGATTGGCTCGTAAATTTTTTCCCAGAATGCCGCAGGCCACATAAAGGTCTTGTAGTAAAAACCGGCCCCAAGCAATGGCGACAGCAAATCATTGACCGCCATAAGATCAAAAGACAAAAGCCCCATCTTTGTTTGGCTTTTCGCGGTCATCCCGTCAAAAAGCTGGGCTGTTGTCGCACGGCTATTCGGGTCTTGATAGGCACCATCGCCAATTGTAACCAGCGCGTTCGGTTCTTCGGATCCAGCGGTTAGAATGCCCCGCGGCCGGTGATATTTAAAACTGCGCCCGACAAGGCGCACATTATTGGCAAGCAATGCCGACGCCAGCGTATCCCCTGCAAAACCGGTATAATGCTGCCCGTCAAAGCGAAAACCAAGCGGTTGGTCACGATCAACAAGCCCGCCAGTGATACGGTTTTTTTGCGAAAGGCTTGCCGGACTCATGTGACGTCCCTCTTGGTGGCGGTTTTCTTGG
>DFSK01000024.1:11268-14336 GCA_002378605.1 Alphaproteobacteria bacterium UBA3439 | reverse complement strand
GCGGTCTTCTTGGCAGCGGTCTTTTTGCCGGCGTTTACCTTGGACATTTTTGATGTTGCCGCTTTGGCGATATCGCTTGCTAGCGCCACATCAATAATCGCATGTGTTACCGTATCCCGCGTCACCACCAGCCATGACCGGTCGCCCTGTTCATGAAACCATAATTCGCGATGAAGTCCGGCTGGATTATCTCTTAGATACAAATAACTGTAAAACGCATCATCCGCGTCACCCGCCTGCCAATCAGGCCGATTAATCAGGCTGGCATCGCCAAGAATGCTGAATTCGCTGGCATCACGCGGACCAAGATGAGGGTGGTTGATAATCATTGTTATTGATTCACGTCCTTAGGGTCTTGGTTAATGAAGATTCGGCTGGGCGCCAGCGCCGCGTTCGTCAAGCATGGCACCGCGCCGAAACCGGTCAAGCCGAAGCTTGGTGGCAACTTCATGCGGTTCATCACGCGCCAGAAGATGCGCAAAACAAAGGCCAGATGCGGGGGTGGCTTTAAAGCCGCCATAGCACCAGCCAGCATTTAAATAAAGATGGTCGATCGGGGTTTTGTCGATAATTGGTGATCCATCCATCGACATATCCATGATGCCACCCCAATTGCGCAGCATACGAGCGCGGCCAATCATCGGCATGATCGCCATGCCGCCTTCACACACATCTTCAAAGACCGGTAAATTACCGCGCTGGGCATAGCTGTTATAGCCATCAATATCGCCGCCAAAAACAAGGCCGCCCTTATCCGACTGGCTGATATAGAAATGGCCTGCACCAAAAGTAATCACGCCTGGAATAACCGGTTTTAACCCCTCAGTTACAAAGGCCTGCAAAACATGGCTTTCAATCGGCAGCCGTAATCCGGCCTTAGCCATAACACGGCTTGTTGACCCGGCAACAGCAACGCCAATTTTGCCAGCGCGGATTGTGCCTTTGCTTGTTTCAACGCCGGTGCAAACCCCGTCTTTGATCAGGAAATCGGTAACATCGCAATTCTGGATGATATCGACTCCGCGTTGATCTGCGGCGCGGGCATAGCCCCATGCCACCGCATCATGTCGCGCGGTTCCGGCGCGTTTTTGCAGTAAACCGCCCATGATTGGAAAACGAGCATTTTCATAATCAAGAAAGGGGCAAAGGCTTCGCAATTGATCTTGATTCAATAGCTCGGCATCAGCGCCGTGAAGCCGCATGGCATTGCCGCGCCGAACATAGGAGTCGCGCTGGGCATCTGAATGGTAAAGATTAATAATGCCACGCTGGGACATCATTGCATTATAGTTGATATCCTGCTCAAGCCCTTCCCAAAGCTGTAGTGATTTTTCGTAAAAAGGTTCGTTGCCATCAAGAAGATAATTTGATCGAACAATGGTTGTGTTACGGCCAATATTGCCAGATCCAATCCAGCCTTTTTCAAGAACGGCGATGTTTTTCATGCCATAACGGCTGGCCAGATAAAAGGCCGTTGCAAGACCATGCCCACCGCCGCCAACAATGACGATGTCATAATGGCTTTTTGGTTCAGGATCGCGCCAAACCGGCGCCCAGTTCCGATTGCCCGTCAACGCTTGATTGATCAATGACCAGATTGAATAATGCATGATTGTCCTAGCGCTGAGATGCTGTAGTAACAAAGCCTACTGTGGCAAAGATTACTGTAAAGAAAAAGACCTTTTCCACTTTAAAAGTGACTTGATTTTCACTTAAAAAAAAAGCGCCCATATTTGTGGGTGAAAAATGGCTATGCGGTTTTTTGCGATGCGTGTTCATCTTGCGCCAAAAGTTGAATTGGGGGATGCTGTTTTCTTGTCCATCTTACTTGGAGTTTTTGATGGAAAAACTAATTTGTCAGCATTGCGGCACCAAATTCAATTGTGGTGCCCCATCTGGAAAAGACCATTGCTGGTGCATGGGTTTACCGAATTTGCGCGGCACTTTTGACCTTGCGGGAACTTGTGTTTGCCCGGATTGTCTGACGATGGGCAAAGCCAAGGCCATGATCAAATCTCGCAAAGTGAAACAGCGACAGCGCGCCGCTTCGGCCTTGCGCAAATAGCGGGGCTATTTCGCCTGTTTCTTATAGCCACCAAGGATAGAAAACCGCCGCAAAAAACTGGCCGAAGCATCATCTGGAGATTGCGGACGAAGCCGAATATTGGCAGGCGTACCAGCCGGTTTGATAAAAATCTTTGCGGCTTCGGCTTCGGAAAAACCGGCAAGCTGGGTTGCCTCTAGCCAGGCGGCCATCCGGTCGGCGCGTTTGATGCTGCGCTGCACCGATTCAGGAAGGCCAGGCGGCAGGCCAAAGCGGATGTTTACCGCCCGATCAAGGCCGGATTCAATTTCACGGTAAATGCCGCCAAGAACATGTTTGAATGGTGTGATCATATCGCCAATGACATATTCAGGCGCATCATGAAGCAAGGCCGCCAGATACCATTTTTGATCTAGTTTCGGCGCATTGGCGCGCACCAGCCGTTCAACCAGAACGCAATGTTGGGCGACTGAAAAGCTATGCTTGCCACGGGTTTGTCCATTCCAGCGGCTAACCCGTGCCAATCCATGGGCAATATCTTCAATTTCAATATCCAATGGAGATGGGTTCAAAATGTCAAGGCGTCGGCCACTAAGCATACGTTGCCACGCGCGCGCCGCGATTTCATCTTTCGCTGGTTTGGATATGCGCTGACCTGACTTTGATTTGCGGGAGCGGGGTGAAGCAGGTTTTTGCATGAATGATGATCCAAATAATATGGTGAGAAGTGATATAGTGATCGTAGACGATTTTCAGGACATGAAAATGGCGCGGTGTGGTTGGGTTTCCCGTTTATGTTACCCGTCTGGTTTGTCCGTTTGGTTTGCACGCCTATGTTGTCAGGCAACGTCACCGCGACGATTTATAAGGCCAGTTTGACAAGTCTTTGCCAAAGTTTCAAGCGGGCAAGGCCTTGCGGATTGCAGTCAAAGGCTGCTGTTTGTCGCTTCGGCCGATCATTGCTTGGCGTTTGGGCGTCATTGCTGTATCTAGAACCGACGAAGACGCCGCAAGGGCGCGATAA
>DFSK01000024.1:879-10995 GCA_002378605.1 Alphaproteobacteria bacterium UBA3439 | reverse complement strand
AAGGGCGCGATAATTCCGGCAAGGGTTGCCAGCATGGATTTTTTTGAAACACAAGAACGCTATCGCCGTCGTGAAATGCGCGGCTGGTTGGTGCTGCTTGTGCGCATTGCCCTGTTTGGTGGCGCGTTATGGTTTGGCTGGGTATGGGGGCAGGCCGAACAATCCAGCCTGCAGGCCGAGGCTGATCTGGTGATTTATGAAAATAATGTGCGCATCACTGAATTAAATAGCGAGGTGCAATCGCTGCAACTTGATCTTGCTGAAACAAAGGCCGCTGGCACGGCAAAATCTGTGACTGGCAAGGATAATGTTGCTTTGCGGCGTGTTATTGCCAAGAAAATTGCCACTGGGGTCACATCCGAGCAGATCATTTCGTCAATTCAGGCGCTTGGCAATCCGGTAAATTGCCGTGAAGTGGCACGCAATGACGTAGCGGTCGCCACGCAACTTTATGCAGGGCCAGAATCAAAGCTAACCCTATTTGGTGGTGGGCTGAATTTATTTGTCGAAGGCAGCGCGGGTAAACAGGCCCAACGCGACACGCCGTGGTTTGACCCATCATTGCCGTTAAGCGTTCGGCATGTTTTCCTTGGTGGCCAGAAAACCATTACCGGCACTTTGCCATTAGATGCGATCATTCCCACCGAAGACTGGATTTTGAAATTACAGTTCGAAAATGCCAGCCTTCTTGGCTATGTCACGGTGATTGTCCAAAGCTGCACCCTGCGTTAGGGCGCAAATATTGCGGTTTGGTTGGCCTATTTTACGTCGGGCCGTGCCATTGCAAAAACATCACTTATCCGCGCATAATCCATATAGCCAAGTCGGGCCAATGGTTGATAGCTTGTGACATCTATTTTGCCATCTTTAACAGTTTCATCGGCAATATGAATGCCGGTAATCGTGCCAATAACCATGACACCAGCGCCGCCAGTTTCAGCCTTTGGTAATTCAATCACTTTCCACAATTTACATTCAAGCGCGGCTGGTGCGGCGGCAACACGCGGAACCGAGACTGTATTACAGTCAGCCATTTCAAGGCCAGCAGCAGTAAATTCATTTTGGCCATAGGCCAAATCTGCCGAAGTGATATTCATCGCATCACCAAGCGCAGCGCTGACAATATTGACAACAAATTCTTCGGTCTCGATAACATTGCGCAGCGAATCTTTATGCTGCGCATTGCCTGATGGCGCGCTGCTGAACATAACCATTGGCGGCAGTTCTGAGATCGCATTAAAATAGCTATAGGGCGCTAGATTCACACTGCCATCCTTGCCACAACTGGAAATCCAGCCAATCGGACGCGGTGAAACAATGGCTTTAATCGGGCTGAATGACAGACCGGCCTCTTTATGCAACCCAGGACGAAAATACATGATGCCAACTCCTTAAAATAACGAAACGACGTTATATGCATCTTTGCCCAGATCGGACAAGGCGTTATGCGCCCATTAGGGGGGATTAAGACGGTGTTGTTTCGCCTTTAAACCGCAATGTGCAGGAACCCGTAAAAATCTGTGTCACAAGCGACTCCTTACATAAAGTCCAGCTTGGGTCAGGCATGCCCTTTGAATCGCGCCAAATGACTGCAATTGATAAAGTGGTGATCAATGCCACTAGAATCCACATTGTTCGACTCATCAAATCTTCCCTGTTTTGTGTTTACCAGTTTGTTATATGGTCGGGCAAATCATCTTCGTCAACGGTACCTTCTGGCACCACGCGATTGGCAACCGAATGGCCAGCCAGCATTGTGCTATTCGTATCGCCGGTGATCAGCGGATGCCAGTCCGGCAGGTCTTTCTTCTCATAAATCAACCGGTAGGCACAGCTTTGCGGCATCCAGCTTAAAATGCCAAGATTGTCAGGGGTCAGTAAAACGCAATCGGGTACATGCGTTTTACGCGCCACATAATTGGTGCATCGGGCATTTTCGCAATCAAGCAATTTACAGGCAACATCGGTATAGTGAACATCGCCTGTATCCACATCTTCGAGTTTCAAAACACAGCATTTTCCGCATCCATCGCATATGGATTCCCATTGATCTTTATCTAGCTGATCAAGCGCGATGGTTTTCCAGAACTGATTTTGGGACACAATTTTTTCCGATACTGATCTTCGGTTTGGCTGATGTAACGCCGGGTAAGCGGTGCTGCATTGTGATCATGGGCCAATTGCAGCTGAAATACCATCCCATCCTGACAGCGAAAAAAATATTCGCAGCCAATAAGGTAGAATTCCCACATGCGGATAAAGCGTTCATCATAATCCTGACGAACCGTCGCAATATTTTGCCGAAAGGCCTGTCGCCATTGTTTTAGCGTTTCGGCATAATGGCCACGCATGATTTCCATATCGAGAATCTTTAGCCCTTGGCGCCCCGCCGCGCGCGTCATCTGTTCAAGCGAGGGAAGATAGCCCCCCGGGAAAATATATTTATTCAGCCAGCGGTTACAGCGTTGGGCGTTATGATGAACCCCGATCGAATGGATCAGCGCCACCCCATTTGGCGCCAATAGCCGCGCAATACTGGCAAAATAGCTGTCAAAATGGCGCATGCCGACATGTTCAAGCATTCCTACTGAAACAATCCGGTCGAAACTGCCGCGCTGATGCCGGTAATCGCATAGATGAAAGGTTAGATGCTGTTGCCGTTGATCCTGTTCTGCCTTTTGTGTGGCATAGGCACATTGATTTTCCGACAAGGTGATGCCGGTTACCGAAATATCCGGCTGCATTTCCCACAACGCATTGGCAAGCCCGCCCCATCCGCAGCCAATATCAAGAACCGTCTGATTTGGCTTTAAACATAGCTTTGCCCCGAGGCGCGCCAGCTTGGTAATTTGCGCATCGGCAAGCGTGTCACTAGCCGAATGGAAATAGCCGCAAGAATATTGACGACGCGGGTCAAGGAATTGGTCAAATAAGCTATCCTTCAGATCATAGTGATGCGCAACATTGCGTTTGGCGCGTCCGGGAAGGTTAAAAAAATTCCAAAAAGCAAGATAGGTTCCGGCAAATAGCCCCATCCTTGCCAACCAATGTTTTTGCCAATGGCTATTATTGGCCATCAAAAGTGCCATAAATTGTTCAAGATCGTCATTGGCGATGGTCAGGCTGCCATCCATATAGGCTTCGCCAATGGCAAGATCGGGCTTGACCAAAATACGCCAGAACAGGCGGTAATTCTGTAAATGAATCGTCACATCTGGTCCGGCCAAATCACCCTTCAAACTGTGGGCGGGGCTATTGGCAATCACCATGTGGAGACAACCGACACGCAAAAATTGCTCGAATATGAATAGTCCAATGCGGGTTAGCATGGCACACCACATCTTGTTGTTTAAACCGGCAATTAAAGAATAGTGGGTAAAACAAAATAAAAGGTTAAGGCCGATATTTTTTTGCAAAAAAAAATGGTCATTTGCTTGCGGCTTATGATTCGCGGGTGCAGATTACCAGCATGACCGATCCCGTGACCCATCACTCCGCCGATTACCGGCTTGCATCTGCTCCGCTATCGTATCGTGACGGGGTTTTGCGTGCTGATGATTTCGACGATTTATATTATTCGACAGATAATGGGCTTGGCGAGGCGCGTCATGTGTTTCTTGATGGGAATGACCTTGCTGACAGAATTGCCACCGCATCACAATTCACCATTGCCGAGACCGGTTTTGGCACGGGGCTGAATTTTCTGGCGGTGATGGCCTTGCTGGAGGCCATGACGCATAAGCAGACCCAACCCGTGTGCCAGATTGACTATATCTCATTCGAATCACGGCCATTGCCAGCTGTGGCCATGGCACAAAGTCATCAGACATTTCCCGACCTGGCGCGTCATAGCGATGATCTGATTGCAGCATTGCCACCACAATGGCCCGGATTGCATCGCCGTGATTTCCTGCATGGCCGATTGCGATTGCACCTGATTTACGGGGATGCAAATGAGGCGGTGGCAAAGGCCAATTTTGCGGCTGATGCGTGGTTTCTAGATGGGTTCACACCAGCCAAAAATCCGCAATTATGGAATCAAGATTTATTGATGGCGATTGGCCGTTTGACGCGGGCAGGGGGCAGTTTTGCCACCTTTACCGTTGCCAGTGCAGTTCGCCAGCGATTGACCGAGGCCGGATTTGACCTTGAAAAACGCCCCGGATTTGGCCGCAAACGCGATATGCTTGTTGGCCGCAAACGCGCCGGTGCTTTGACGCCGCAGCCAGTTTCCCACAATCGGAAAATTGGGATTATTGGCGGCGGCATTGCCGGTGCTTCGGTGGCGGCGGGGCTTGTGGCGCGCGGCATGACCCCGCATATCATTGACGCCCGCGACCGGCTTGCAGGTGGCGCATCGGGTAACCGGCTGGCCCTGCAAAGCCCGCGTTTAAGTGTTGATCACAATGTGGCAAGCCGAATGTCGGCTGATTGCCTGTCTTTTGCGGCAGGATGCAGTGATGCCGCGCTTGCGGTTGTTGCTGATCGGGTTATCTCGCTTGATTGGCCTGATCGCGAAGCCGTGCGTCAGGCAAAGTTCCGCACCCAATTCTGGCCGGATGATCTAATGCGATTTGTTGATGCCAAAGCGGCATCATCGCAGGCTGGCATTGATCTTCCGCTTGGTGGTGTTGTGCATCATTGGGGGCGGGTGATCGATCCGATGCGCCTGACAAATCATCTTGCGAGGGGCGCGGAAATGCATTTCGGCTTTCATGTGGTTGGCATGCACCATGTTGACGCGAAATATCACCTTTTGGCAGATGATGGACGCCGATTAATATGTGATCAGCTTGTTGTTGCCGCTGGTGCAGATTTAGCGGCTCTGCATCAAATGCTAGCCATTCAGGGCATTGCCATCGATGTTACATCGGGGCAGGTTAGCCATGTTCCGGAAACGGCAACCCTTGCCGGATTGCGGGCAGGCATCAGCTTTGGCGGCTATCTGACTCCGGCACAAGATGGTTTTCACGAGCTAGGTGCCACATTTGACCGCGAGGGCAATACTGAAATTTTGGCAAGCGCGCATCTTCATAATAAACAGCTTTTGCCGCAGGGGCTTGGTGACGGCTTGCCTGATCCTGCCAGCTATGGGGCGCGGGTCAGCAGGCGCGCCAGCACGGCCGATCGCAATCCGGTCTGTGGCAAGATCAATGATGATTTGTTTGTTCTTGGTGCGCTTGGCGCCCGCGGTTTGACGTTGGCGCCATTGCTTGGCGATATGCTGGCCGCAGAAATACTGGGAATGCCGGTAACGCTTGATAGTGATATAAGGCGGGGGCTTGACCCTTATCGGTTTCGCTTGCGGGCAAGCCGCCTATAGACCTAGCATGCTGCGGGCTTTAAACCGTTTGCCATGATCCTGGCAATTGGGGCTAAGAAGCGTCAAAAAGGCCGGCGCAATATCATCTGGTTGTGGCAGCGAATCTGGATCTTCACCCGGGAAAGCTGATGCCCGCATGCCGGTTGCTGTGCCGCCAGGGCTGATCATGTTGATTCGCAAATTGGTTTGCTCGGTCTCACCAGCCCAAACCCGTCCCATTGCCTCAAGGCCAGCCTTTGAAATGGCATATGGCCCCCAAAATGGCGCAATGCCCTCGGCAACACCCGACGAAACCAGAACGGCGCGTCCCGCTGGCGCTGCAATCAGCAATGGTTCCATCGCACGGATCAAATGCCATTGCGCGGTCAGATTGATCGAGATAGTGCTGTCCCACACTTTGTCATCAAGATGCGATAAGGGGGTAAGCGGGCCAAGCATTGCCGCATTAGCCAAAAGACCATCAAGACGACCCCAGCGTCCATGGATCGCTGCGGCTAGACGCGGCATTGCGGCATAATCGGCCATTTCGAGTTCAACAATAGTGGCTTTGCCGCCAAGGGCCTTGATTTCATCATCGACGTCTTCCAAGGCACCCATCGTCCGGCCAGTCATGATGATTTCAGCGCCAGCCTTTGCCGCGGCAATCGCTACAGCACGGCCAATCCCGCGGCTGGCACCGGTGATGAGAATGATTTTGTTTTGAAGGTCAGGGGTCATGCTGCGCTCGTTCTGGTTGGCGATGGCTAACGGCTATTGCCGTGGGAAACACGTTTTCCCGACAGGCCGGATGCCAATTTGATCGGATAATCACCGGTAAAACAGGCATCGCAGAATTGCGGCCCATCTGCATTGCGGCCAGCTTCGCCCATGGCACGATACAGTCCGTCAATCGAAATAAAGGCCAGTGAGTCAGCGCCAATTTCCTTGGCAATGGCGTCAATATCCAGCTTGGCGGCAATCAATTGGTCTTTGTCAGGCGTATCAACGCCGTAAAAACATGGGTTTTTTGTTGGCGGGCTGGCAATCCGCATATGCACCTCGGCAGCACCCGCCGCGCGCATCATCGCAACAATTTTGCGTGAGGTAGTGCCACGCACAATCGAGTCATCAACAAGAACAACGCGCTTGCCACGAACCGTTGCTGGATTGGCGTTATGTTTCATTTTCACACTGTCATTCCGGCCTTGCTGAGTAGGCTGGATAAAAGTGCGGCCGATATAGTGATTGCGAATGATGCCAAGCTCGAACGGAATATTCGCCGCTTCGGCATAGCCAAGCGCAGCCGGCACGCCCGAATCAGGAACCGGCACAACCAAATCGGCATTTGCTCCAGATTCTTTAGCAAGCTCTGCACCAATGGCTTTGCGTGCGTGATAGACGCCGCGCCCTTCAAGAACGCTATCCGGCCGTGCAAAATAGATATATTCAAAAACGCAAAACCGGCTTTGCTTGGTCGGAAATGGCTTTATTGATTTGATGCCGGCCTTGGTGATCACCACCATTTCACCCGGATCGAGATCGCGCACGATTTCAGCACCCACAATATCCAGCGCACAGCTTTCTGATGCCAAAACATAAGCATCGCCCTGCTTGCCAAGAACCAATGGCCGCACGCCGAGCGGGTCACGAACACCTATCAGCATATCCTTGGCAACGCAGACCAGTGAATAGGCACCTTCAATCTGTTTTAACGCATCAATCAACCGGTCAGTAACCGTGTCCTGATGTGATCGGGCAACAAGGTGAACGATGATTTCAGTGTCAGATGACGATTGAAACAGGCTTCCGGTTTCAACAAGCGATGACCTTAACCGTGCCGCATTGGTTAGGTTGCCGTTATGTGCAAGGGCAAAGCCGCCAAAGGCCAGTTCTGATGAAAAGGGTTGAATTTCCAGTAATGCGTTTGAATTGCCGCTGGTTGAATAGCGATTATGGCCAATAGCCACATGGCCAACAAGATTGGCAATATGTGACGAACCAGCGCCAAAATTTTCGCCAACATGACCAAGCCCACGATGCGCAAAAAAGGTTTTGCCGTCAAAGCTGACAATACCGGCAGCCTCTTGTCCACGATGCTGTAGCGCGTGCAAACCAAGGGCGGTGTTAATGCTGGCCTCATTTGTGCCGAAAATGCCAAAAACCGCACATTCTTCTTGCAAATGATCATCGTCAAAAGGGTGGGTCGTTACCAAACTCATAATCCATGTCCTAAAATCACGGGGGCTAAACCGGCATTCAAACGCCCGCCATGCGCTGGGTTATCAACCAAAACACTGGTGCACGTCAAGGCGTGCCAGATTTTCAATGATGCAAAGTCTTTGTCGCGTTAATTGGCCTTTTCATCACTTAATAATTTCATGCCGTTATCAAGGGTATCCTTGCCAGCTTCGATTGGGGCGTCTAAGCCTTGCGATACCGAATTTGTGGTCATTGGGGCGCGATAGGTCAGATTATCAATCAATTTGTCGCGGTAATCTTCTGGGACAAAGCCAGAAAAATAATGTGCGCTGCGGCTCAAGGCAGGGGTGCTTTGTGATTCCTTGACGATATCGGGCAGATTATCTTCACCTTCGGCGGCAAAAACCGCAGCAACAAACACAATCAGCACAAGACCGAAACCGCGAATAAATCCAAACAAAACGCCAAGCCAGCGGTCAAGGCTGCCAAATCCAACACGCTTGAGACCCGGGGCTAACAGGCTTGCCAAAATGAACCAGATCACAACCGATGCGGCAAAGGGCAAAGCCCATGCCAGCGCCGCGCCAAGCCCTTTGACCTGCAGGAAATCGGCGATCGGCGTTTCGATCATGGGCGCGGTGAAATTGGCGACAAGGATCGAGACAACCCAGCCAGCCAGCCCCAGCAATTCGCGGGTCATACCGCGCAAAGTGGATAGGATAGCTGACAGTATCAGCACAAGAAGAATACCGTAATCAACAAGCGTCAATGTTGCAAAATCGATCATGCAAATCCTTTTTCAGGAAAAACCCCACGGCCAGCCGGTCGAATTATGCGATAGCGCGTCAACTTATACCACCCATAATTTCAATCAATTCGGCCAGAGTCGTCGGCTGCGCCATTGAAATGCCGGTAGTTTTGCCGATTGATTTGCGCGGGCGCGGCATGACCGCATTTTCAAAACCCAGCTTGGCGGCTTCTTTCAGCCGTGCCTCGGCTTGTGCCACCTGCCGCAATTCAGCAGACAGGGCGACTTCGCCGAAAAATACGGTTCGTTTCGGCGCGGGCCGACCAGTTACAGACGAAATGAGCGCCGCCGCAACCGCAAGATCGGCCGCTGTTTCATAAATTTTCAGCCCACCAGCCACATTCAGGAAAATATCACGCCCCGATAAAGGCACGCCGCATCGCGCCTCAAGAACGGCGGTCAGCATGGCAAGGCGGCTTGAGTCCCAGCCAACAACATTACGGCGCGGGCTGGCAAGTGATGAAGGCGCAACAAGCGCCTCGATCTCGACAAGAACTGGACGGCTTCCCTCAATGCCTGCAAATACCACCGCACCAGTAACATCATCGCGCCGGTCAGCAAGAAATAGCTCGGACGGGTTCGGCACTTCGGCAAGACCGGCCTCAACCATTTCAAAAACGCCAATTTCGTCAGTCGCGCCAAACCGGTTTTTGACGCTTCGCAAAATGCGGAAATGATGTGATCGGTCGCCTTCAAAATACAGAACCGCGTCAACCATATGTTCAAGAACGCGAGGGCCAGCAATCGCGCCATCTTTGGTCACATGCCCCACAATCAACAGCGCCACCTGATTGTTTTTGGCGGCTCTGATTAATTCCTGCGCGGTGGCGCGAACCTGCGATACCGTGCCGGGCGCCGAATCCAGACTTGGCAAAAACATCGTCTGAATCGAATCAATTACCATGATGTCGGGCTTGTCGGGCCCATCCATCGAGGCAGCGATATCGCTGGCGTTGGTTGCCGTGCCTAGTTCGACACTGGCATTGGCCAGCCCAAGGCGTTGGGCGCGCATCCGCACCTGATCAGCCGATTCCTCACCCGAAATATAGGCGGCTTTCAGACCCGCCGCAGCCAGCTTGCAAGTTAATTGCAGCAGCAATGTCGATTTGCCAATGCCCGGATCGCCGCCAATCAAAGTTGCCGATCCCGGGACAAGCCCACCACCTGATACGCGGTCAAATTCGCTAATCCCCGATTGCATACGCGGTGGCGGTTCGGGGCGGTTATCCAGATTTAGGGCTTCAAGAACAATCCGGCGTCCGGTGACGCGTTTTCCCGGGCCAGATGGCGCTTCTTTGCGTTCTTCAACAAGCGTGTTCCATGCGCCGCAATCATCGCATTTTCCAGCCCATTTTGGCGAAACAGCTCCGCATTGCTGGCAAACAAATGAAAGTGAGTTACGCGCCATTATGATCCCGCCATTTTTGCAGGTGAGGCGGCAGGCTTTTCATTGGTCAGCGGGCCTTCAGCCAAACCGTGAACAAATTGATGCACTTCGGGAACACCGCTTTCATTCATTTCTTCGGCAGGGCCAGCCCAGATGATCACACCATGATGAACCATCGCCACCTTGTCAGCGATACGCCGAACCGATGCCATATCATGGCTGATGGTTACAGTCGTCGCGCCAAGCCGCTCGCGGGCATCAATGATCAGCCGGTCAATCACCCCGCCGGTAATCGGATCAAGGCCTGATGTTGGCTCGTCAAACAGCAGAATTTCAGGCTTGTCGACAATGGCTCTGGCAAGGGCAACGCGCTTTTGCATGCCGCCTGATAATTCGGCTGGATATTGATCAATGACTGAT
>DFSK01000024.1:0-592 GCA_002378605.1 Alphaproteobacteria bacterium UBA3439 | reverse complement strand
GCAAGGCCAAGCTGGGTAATGGTTTGTGCGGCGATTTCGCGGGCTTGATTCTTATCAAGCGCTTGCTGATGGCGAAGGCGAAAGGTCACATTTTCCCAGATCGGAAGCGAGTCAAACAAGGCACCAAACTGGAAAGTCATACCAAAACGCCGCCGTAAATCTTCAAGCGCGGCCCGCCCCTGACCCAAAATTTCCTGCCCATCAATCTTGATGCTTCCCTGATTGGGCGTGATTAGCCCATTCAAACATTTCATCAAAACCGATTTGCCACAGCCTGATGTGCCAATGATCACAAGCGATTCCTTTGGCGCAACGGTAAGATTGATTCCCTTTAACACATGATTTGCATCAAATGACTTGGTAACGCCGGATAATTCAATTTTCGGGATAACAGCCATGCCTATCCCCCGAAAAACATGGTTGTGACGATGTAATTCGCAATCAGGATCAAGATTGACGCCGACACAACAGCATTTGTTGTTGCGCGGCCAACACCCTGAGCGCCGCGGCCTGAATGATAGCCATGATAACAGCCCATAAGCGCGATCAAAAAGCCAAACACCGCAGCCTTAACCAAGCCAAGCGTTACATC
>DFSK01000019.1:6028-11430 GCA_002378605.1 Alphaproteobacteria bacterium UBA3439 | reverse complement strand
GCAGTCCGCTCTTTAATGCCGCCCGGATGGCCTGTATGCCAATAATAGGTCTTGGCGCTACGCTTGTTACCGGTCAAATGCACCTTTTCGGCATTGACGATGATGATGTGATCACCGCAATCCATATTTGGTGTGTAGGTTGGCTTGTGCTTACCGCGTACGCGCATGGCAACAAGCGAAGCAAGACGCCCAAGAACGAGATCGGCGGCGTCAATGACGAACCAGTTTTTCTCGATGTCTTTTGGCGTTGCAACATAAGTCCTTGGCAAAGGCATGTTATCATCTCCAGAAAAAAATGAGCCCGCAAGACATGGCACGCCATGCATTACAAGCTGTCCTGTCGCGGGTTATAGGCAGTTTCGGCGATAGCGTCAAATATTATTTTCACGCGAAAAATAGAATTATTCAATTCTTACAGTGGCTTATTTATGCGGTATTATTTTACCACATATTTTTTCGTTGTTTTTTCGCGATTTACCACCCCTCGCCCATCGCATTTGCCGCGCCGCTTGGTTGGTATCATAGCAAGCTTGGCAGGTCTGCCAAAAGCCTGTAAGACAGTAATATAAACTCATCCATCACTAATTTGTCGGCAAAAGGGTACCTATCTTGTTCGTTCTGATCGATAATTATGACAGCTTTACCTGGAATTTGTGGCATTTCCTGTCTGATCTTGGCGCCGAAGTCGAAATTCTGCGCAATGACGCGATGTCGGCCGATGAGGTGATTGCCCGCGATCTGGAAGGCATCATTATTTCGCCCGGCCCGGGAACGCCGCAAAATGCCGGCATGACGATGGATCTGATCCGCGCCGCCAAAGACGCCGGAACGCCCCTTCTTGGCGTTTGTCTTGGTCATCAGGCGCTTGCTGCGGCCTTTGGTGCCGAGATCAAGCGCGTTGATCCGCCAGTGCATGGCAAATTATCAATGGTCGAAAAAACCCGAAGCAATGCGGTGAAAAGCGACGTTCTGGCCCTATGCCCTGATGCGTTTCCGGTGACGCGCTATCATTCGCTGGTGGTTGACGAGGCCACGCTTCCTGCCGAATTGACCGTAACCGCCCGCACCAAAGCGGGGGCAATCATGGGGATTTCGCATAATGACGCCGAACTTCACGGCGTTCAATTCCATCCGGAATCAATTGCCTCGGTGGCAGGTTACCGGATTTTGGCGCAGTTTCTTGAAATCTGTGGTCACGGCGTCACGTCGGGCGAAACGCTTGATCGGCTTGAGGCGCAAATTCTGCGGCTTGACCAGCGCTTTCCCGATCAGATGCACGCCTAGGCTTTTTTATCTGTTATTGCCTTATTCATGCGCCAATCATCAACTGCCCGTCATTGACGTCGGGTAATCATCGCCACATCAACCAGATCACCCTTTTCGCCATTTGCGCGATATAGCCGCCGTCCTTGTTCGGGATAGTCAATAATATCAAAATCCAGTCGCTGGCCAGCAATGATGCATTTTAACGTGTTTGATCCGGTATTGCGCAGGTCATGCGCCTCGCTGCCAGCCGGATAGGCAATAAAATCGCCAGCTTCGACCTGTAAAACCGTCTCGCCAATGCGCGCTGTTCCGGTGCCTTCGAGAATATAAATGCATTCTTCTTCGAAAATATGCCGGTGAAAGGCGCAAGAGGCCGACCCGATTGGCACCTCAATTATGCAAAAGCCCAATTTGGTCAAACCGGCAATATCACCAAGTGATTTTTGCATGCGCCGGGCATCACGGTTCAAAAAATGTTTTTTATCCTGACCGGCCATTTTGGCGATTTCGGTTCTTGTGACTAGTTGTTTTCGTGTCATGATCCCGTCTCCTCAAAGAAATCATCTGACCAATTTAACATGCTTAAAGCTTTTCAATGCGCGGCCGGATTTGCACCAGCCTTCCCGCCTTGATAATCAGGCTCACACAATTGGCAGCCATGCCTTGCATTGCACAGTCTTGAACAATATAGTCTGGCGCAGGAAAATGGCGCTTTGCCTGCGGCTTCAAGGCTTTTGACGAGGCTTTTGACAAGGCTGGCACAAACCGCCCCGACAAAGGAAATAATGATTCATGTCTGACATCGTAAAATCATCTCTAACCGCGCTTATCGCTGGCGAACGGCCAAGCCCTAGCGCCATTCAGGCCTGTTTTAACGCAATCATGGATGGTGATGTTGGCGAAGCACAGATGGCAGCCTTTCTGATCGCGCTTAAAATGCGCGGTGAACAGGTCGATGATATCGCCGCGGCGGCAAGCGTGATGCGTGAAAAGGCGCTGACCATTAAGGCAAGCGACAATGCGATGGATATTGTCGGCACTGGCGGCGATGGGTTTGGCACTTACAATATATCGACGGCAAGCGCCTTTGTCGTTGCAGGGTGCGGTATTCCGGTTGCCAAACATGGCAATAAGGCAGTGTCATCAAAAAGCGGTGCAGCCGATGTTTTATCGGCGCTTGGGATCAAGCTTGATTGCGATATCGCTCTTGTTGAACGTGCTTTGGCCGAGACGAATATTGCCTTTTTGATGGCCCCGCGCCATCACGCGGCGATGCGTCATGTTGCGCCTGTCCGCGCAGCACTTGGGGTGCGGACAATTTTTAACCTTTTGGGCCCTTTATCTAATCCGGCGCTTGTCACGCGCATCATGGTTGGTGTTTTTGACCAAAGCTATTGCGCGCCCTTTGCGCATGTTTTGGCCCGTCTTGGCACCAGCCATGCATGGGTGGTTCACGGCGCCGACGGGCTTGATGAAGTTAGCACAACCGGCAAAACGCATGTTGCGGCGCTTGTCGATGGCAAAGTAAGCGAATTCACTATTTCACCTGAAGATATCGGTTTGCCAACAGCCCGACTTGACCAGCTTCGCGGTGGTGATGGCGAACATAATGCGCGGTATCTTCGCGCCCTTCTTGAAGGCGAAACTGGCCCTTATCACGATATTGTTTTATTTAACGCAGCCGCAGCATTGGTTGCTGGCGGGCATGTTGCTGATCTACAGCAGGGGGCAAAAATGGCCAAAGCGTCGATTGACTCGGGTAAGGCACTTAGCGCACTTGATGGCTTGATTGCCATCACTAACGGAAAGGCCTGATCTGATGGAAAATATATTGGCCACCATCATTGATGAGAAACATAATGAAGTTCGCGCCCTTGCCGCCGCGACCAGCTTTGCCGCACTGGATCAGGCTGCCAAAGCGGCATCGCCGGTTCGTGGCTTTGCCGCGGCTTTGGCGCGTGACAGTGCCGATGGCTATGGGCTGATTGCCGAGCTGAAAAAAGCCTCGCCATCAAAAGGATTGATTCGTGCCGATTTCGATCCAGCAAGTTTGGCAAGGGCTTATGAGAATGGCGGCGCAAGCTGTCTTTCGGTTTTGACCGACCGTAAATGGTTTCAAGGCGCCCCCGAATTTCTGGTCGCGGCGCGTGATGCCGTCACCCTTCCGGTTCTGCGGAAAGATTTTATGATCGACCCCCTACAGATCGTTGAATCACGCGCGTTGGGCGCTGATTGCATTTTGCTGATCATGGCCGCGCTTGATGATGCGTTGGCGGCTGAATTGGAATCGGTTGCCTTTGATTATGGAATGGATGTTCTGATCGAATGCCATGATGCTGATGAACTGGCGCGGGCGGGCAAATTGCGCTCGCCTTTGATGGGCATTAATAACCGCAATCTAAAAACTATGGACATATCGCTTGATGTCGGCGCGGCGATGCTTCCTGACTTGCCAAAAGACCGGATTGCCATTGCCGAAAGTGGCTTGTTCACACCAGCAGATCTTGCAAGGATGGCGGCTGTTGGCGCACGCTGTTTCTTGATTGGCGAATCTTTGATGCGTGCCGATGATGTTGCCGCGGCAACAAAAACCATTCTGGCCAACCCTGTTGCCAGTTAATAATCGCAATGATGTGAAGGAAGAAAATGGCCATGGCTGAATTTACCCATTTTGACAATGACGGTAACGCACATATGGTTGATGTTGGCAGCAAAGCCGACACCAAACGTATTGCCATTGTTAAAGGGCATATCCGTATGCAGCCTGAAACCTTGGCCATGATCACCGATGGAACCGCCAAAAAGGGTGATGTTCTGGGGGTGGCGCGGCTGGCTGGCATTATGGGGGCAAAACAAACTTCGAATTTGATCCCGCTATGTCACCCGCTTGGGCTTGACCATGTTCACCTTGATCTCGTGCCAGACGCTGCCTTACCCGGTGTGCAAATCACCGCAACCTGCGCCGTATCTGGGCCAACCGGTGTGGAAATGGAGGCGATGACCGCCGTTTCGACTGCCGCGCTGACCGTTTATGATATGTGCAAGGCCGTTGATCGTGGGATGGAAATTGGCAATATTCGACTGACCCACAAATCAGGCGGCAAATCAGGCAGTTATGATGCCGAATAGGCCAGACACAGCGCCAACAGATAAAAAACCGCCATTATTGCCGGTTGATCGGGCCTTGGCCGCCATTTTGGCATTACTGCCTCAGACGATTGCCGTAACCAAACCGCTAGATCAGGTTCTTGGACTTACCTTAGCCGAAGATCTTGTTGCGGTGCTTACCTTGCCACCACAAGCGGTATCAGCGATGGATGGCTATGCCGTTCGGGGTGCTGATGTGACGTCATTCCCCTGTAAATTGACCCGCATTGCCGAATCTGCCGCCGGTCACCCTTGGACAGGTAAAATCACCGCTGGACAGGCGGTTCGGGTCTTTACCGGCGCGGCCATCCCTGACGGCGCAGATACAATCGTCATTCAAGAAGATGTTGATCCGGTTGCTGAACAGGACAATGTTGAAATTACTGTTCGCAGTGCCGAAATTGCCGGTCGCTATATCCGCCCTGCCGGTCTTGATATTACCGCGGGTCAGGTGATTTTGCCCGCCGGAACATTGTTATCAGCGCGGGCCATTGGATTGGCCATTGCAGCGGGTCTTACCCAAGCATCGGTTCGATTGCGGCCGCGTGTTGGTGTTTTATCGACTGGTGATGAGCTGGTACCCCCCGGGGAACTGCCTGGCCCGGGCCAGATCATTAGCTCAAATGCCAGTTTTCTTGCCAATTTTGTTAGCGCATGCGGCGCCGAAGCGGTCGATCTTGGAATTGCCCGCGACGTGCCAGGGGCCATGCTTGATGCGGTTCGCCGCGCCAGCAACCTTGATCTTGTTGTAACCACTGGCGGTGCATCGGTTGGCACACATGACCATATTGTTTCGGATCTGGCAAGCAGCGGGCAAAACGCGCTCAATTTCTGGAAAATCGCCATGCGCCCAGGAAAACCGCTTATTTCGGGCAATGTTGATGGCATTCCGCTTATTGGTTTGCCCGGCAATCCGGTATCCACCGCGGTCTGTGCTTTGGTGTTTTTACGGCCAGCCATTACCCATATGGCTGGGGGTGCGGCATCGT
>DFSK01000019.1:0-5744 GCA_002378605.1 Alphaproteobacteria bacterium UBA3439 | reverse complement strand
GATTATATTCGCGCACAAATCACCACAAAAGATGGCGTGCAGGTCATTATGCCCGCACCACGCCAAGACAGCTCGATGATGTCGGTTCTGGCAACGGCAAATGCGCTTATCGTCCGTCCGCCTTTCGATTCTGCCAAAATTGCGGGTGACTTTGTATCGGTCATTCCACTGCCCGATCTATGCTAACGCTTTTGCGCTAATTTGATTTCGATCAAAATGCAATATTTCCGGCCGTCATTGTTTTTCTTCAATAAGGGCTTGCGCCAGCAATGGAACATTGATAGAACATAAACAGAACGAAATGGAACAAGCGGAGTATTAGGATGCTTACACGCAAACAAAGTGAGCTTTTGACCTATCTTAGTGATCATATGCAGCAGCATGATGTGCCGCCTTCTTTTGACGAAATGCGCGACGCGCTTGGCCTTGCGTCAAAATCGGGGGTTCACCGGCTTGTCTCTGGCCTCGAAGAACGCGGCTATATAAGGCGGCTTGCCAATCGGGCGCGTGCCATTGAAATTTTAAAGCCGGTAACAGCGGCGGCTAGCGGCGTTGTCACGCGTGCCGTTGAAACAGCGTCTAATCTGGTCAGCCTCCCCCTTTTGGGGCGGATTGCAGCTGGCACACCGATCGAGGCGCTAAGCGACCCAACAAATCATCTTGAAATTCCCGCAAGCATGATCGGTAGCGGCGAACATTTCGCCCTTGAAATTGTCGGTGATTCAATGATGGGGGCTGGTATTTTAGACGGTGATACTGTGGTGATCCAACGCGCCGAAACCGCACGACATGGCGAAATTGTCGTAGCCCTGATCAATCAGCAAGAAGCAACGCTTAAAACTTTGTTAAAAGAGCCCGGGCGTGTTGGATTGGAAGCGGCAAACCCACGTTATGAAACCCGTTATTTCAGCACGGGCGAGGTTGAAGTGCAGGGCAAACTTGCCGGGCTGATCCGAAATTATTGATTAGTTTAAATTTATTTTTATCGATGAAAATCAGGTAATTATATCCTGTTTTTTGACTGATATTATAAATTGGTTTTCCGCTATAACATGGGTAGCGCGGCGTTACATTTGTTAAAATAAAGGCTGTTTCCAAATCCTTACAAGCTGCGGTTAGGCCTTTTGCTTTCATAACAATGTTGGCGCTAATGCCTTTTGAAAAATCATGTTTGCAAGCGGGCATACATTTTGCCAGATCGGCTTGTTCAATGCTTTGTCCCATCCGCAATTCGCCCATTGACGCCAAAAATTCGGATAGCGGCGCATAGGATAACGCCATGCTATTAGTTCCCGCCAATACCAATTGCGGCGTGCGACCAACGGCAAATAAAACCCCGTCAGGAACTGGCCGAACGGCCCAGATCCCGCCGCCTATTACGACCAACCCCAAGCCAATGCGCGCCATCGGCTTGATCAAAAGCTGCGATATCATTACGCCGGTAACCATAACGACTAGCGCGCTATATCCAGGTGGTGCCACTTTCCATCCCGCTAGCGGAAATCCGGCAATCCAATCAGCCAGATAATAAAGCCCGTCAAGACCGGCCGTCATCAAAGGCGCCACCACCCAATCCAGCCCGAATAAAGTGCTAATCGTTAAAACCATTCCAACCGGCATGATCCAGAGACCGGTAAGCGGTATGCCGATAATATTGGCGACAAGCCCCCATGGGGTGACTGTACCAAAATGCTGTGCCGCAAAGGGTGCTGTTGCCATTGCTGATAAGAATGACATGGTGATCAACGCCATTGGATAGCGCAAAGACCAATGCCATTTGGCCGGCCCGCGCCGCGCTCGCGATTCATACCAGATGACCAAAATCGCCGTTGCGGCGAAGCTTAATTGAAAGCTGGCGGTAAATAGTGCCACCGGATTAAACGCCAAGATTGCAAAAGCGGCCAGACAGACATTACGAAGCGTTAACGCCATCCGGTCATGCAGGATTGCCAAAACCACAAGCATTGCCATGCCAAAGGCGCGAAGCGCACTGACCGGTGCCCCTGACATCAAAACATAACATCCACCAATAATAGCCGCGATAATCGCCGCATATTTATGCAATGCAAACCGTGATGATCGTGATGGGAACAGCGCGCCGAAAAACCGTATAACGGCCATGCTGCCAAAACAGATCAACCCCATATGAAGCCCAGAAATTGCCAGCAAATGCGCCAAGCCAGAATCGCGAAACCGGTTATAGACATCCTCGCTGATGAATCTTCGCTCACCAACAAGCAACGCTGCCGCAATGGCGCCTGCCGGTTTGGGCATTAGATCGACAAGATGCGCGGCAAATCCAGCCCGATAGCGTGCCAAAAACAATTTCACATCATGCATTATACTTTCGGCATGATCATCCGGCATCATTGTGATTTCCGAGATAACATAGCCGCTTGCCAGCACGTCATTGACACGCGCACGCCGCCCATAATCAGGCGTACCATGCAAAATACGATCAGGCGGTGGATAAAGCCGAACCCGCATGGCGATTGCCCCGCCAATATATTGCTGATCCTGCCATTTATCCGTTGTCACACGAACAATACCACCGGCGGGCAGAATGTCGTTTTTCACAATATCTGAGGTAGCACCAAGACTGATCCATAACCGGCTTCGCGCATCGGCATTGCCGTCGATTTTGATCAGCATTCCATTGATATCGGCAGTAACCCCCCATTTTATTTTGGGCTGGTCATGAAGGGCAAATTGCAGACTTGCAAGGGCAATACCAGCGGTAAATACAACAAATAGAAACAAACCCCGATCATGTCCGGCAGACTGGCGGGTATAGATCGCCACCCCCAGCCCCAAAATCGAGGTCAATAGGAACACAGTCACAAGCCAGTTGAGATAACGCCCGCTATGCCAAATATCAGGCATTAAGTGAAACAGAATGATTCCAGCCATAAACAGGTAAAGCGAAATCAATATCCGGCGTTCAGGAACGATCAGGGGTGCAATTTGCCAAGCCATTGGTGTAGCATGCGCGCTTTATGAGTGAAACGCTGTCAGCCTATCAGGAAGGGCTTAAGAAATTATGAATGTCGTCACAAGATTTGCGCCGTCACCGACTGGTTACCTTCATATTGGCGGCGCAAGAACCGCTCTTTTTAACTGGCTGTTTGCGCGCCATCATGGTGGCACTTATCTTTTGCGGATTGAAGATACCGATAAGGCTCGTTCAACCGATGCAGCGATTGCCGCGATCCATGATGGACTTGATTGGCTGGGGCTTGGCGGTGACAAGCCCGCAATCAGCCAGTCAGCGCAAAGCGAACGTCACCAAGAGGTGGCACTTGCGCTTATTACCGCTGGCGCCGCCTATAAATGTTTTTTAACCGATGACGAATTAACCGCAATCCGTGAAGACAGCAAAAAAACCGGTGACGCGGTGCGTTCGCCATGGCGCGACCGTGATCCGGCTGATGCGCCATCGGATGCGCCCTATGTCGTCAGAATGAAAATGCCAACTAGCGGCAGCACAACAATCACCGACGCCGTTCAAGGTTCGGTAACCGTGCAGAACCATGTTCTGGATGATATGGTCATTTTGCGCGCTGATGGATCCCCAACCTATATGCTTGCTGTTGTTGTTGATGACCATGATATGGGCATCACGCATGTTATCCGCGGTGATGACCATCTGAATAACGCCTTCCGGCAATATATGGTTTATAAGGGCATGGGGTGGGATATTCCGGTTTTTGCCCATATCCCGCTTATTCATGGCAGTGACGGCGCAAAATTATCCAAACGACATGGTGCGCTTGGCGTTGATGCCTATCGCGATATGGGGTTTTTACCCGACGCCATGTTCAGCTATTTGTTACGGCTTGGCTGGAGCCATGGCGATATGGATATTATTACCCGCGACGAAGCGATTGATTTATTTGAGCTTGGCCGTATCGGCAAATCACCAGCCCGCTTTGACAGCGATAAATTGCGCGATGTGAATGCCTATTTCATCAAGATCATGGATGATGATGCGCTTTATGACTTGATTGCCGTTTCGCTTGCACAATCCGGCAATGCGCCAACAAGCAGTGCCGCAAAATCGCGGATTATCACGCTGATGCCATTGTTAAAAGAACGCGCCAAAACCCATCTTGATATCGCCGGATCAATTGGTTATTTGCTGGGTGATGGCGTGGTTGATATCGCCCCGGACGCCGCCGAACTTCTTACCGATGAGGCCAAGGCAATTTTGCGTGATTTAGATATTTCATTGGCGACCGCCAATTGGGATTTGGATGGGCTAAAAGAGGCTATTAACGGCTATCTTGTCGAAAAAGGCCTAAAAATGCGGGATATTGGCCTGCCCTTGCGTGCCGCTGTCACCGGCATGAAACAAACGCCGTCTATTGTTGATATCATGGTTGCACTGGGGCAATCTGAAACAAGCTACAGATTGCAGATCGCTTGCAAATAACTGTAATTTGCGCTAAAAATAAGACGTTCCTTTGCTGCTGACACAGTCGCCGGCCGCGCCGAGCTGTATCCGTCAAATAACTTTTACCATGAGGTCCGCAGATGGCAGAAAATTCGCCTTCCGAAAAATCAGTGACGATCACTGACAACGCATCAGGAAAATCAACAATTCTTCCAGTTAGTTCGGGAACCATTGGGCCAGATGTTATTGATATCCGTAAACTTTACGCCGAAACAGGCATGTTCACCTATGACCCGGGTTATGGGGCGACCGGTTCTTGTGTTTCGGGTCTGACCTATATTGATGGTGATAAAGGCGTTTTGCTGCATCGCGGCTATGCTATCGAAGATCTTGCCGAAAAGGCCGATTTTCTAGAGCTGGCCTATTTGCTTCTTGAAGGCGAATTACCAAAACCTGATGAGAAAGAAGCTTTCGATACGGCAATCACGCGCCACACAATGGTTCATGAACAGCTATCGATCTTTCTTCGTGGATTTCGCCGTGACGCGCATCCGATGGCCATTCTTTGTGGCGTTACCGGCGCGCTCTCGGCTTTTTATCATGATTCGACCGATATTCATGACCCATTGCAGCGCATGATCGCATCGCGGCGTTTGATCGCCAAAATGCCAACCTTGGCATCAATGGCCTATAAATATTCGCTCGGACAGCCATTTAACTATCCGCGCAACAATCTGAAATATGCTGAAAACTTCCTGCATATGTGTTTTGCCGTGCCAGCCGAAGATTACCATGTCGACCCTATTCTGGCCGATGCGATGAACAAAATTTTTATTCTTCACGCTGATCATGAACAGAATGCGTCAACCTCGACAGTGCGTCTTGCCGGTTCATCAGGCGCAAACCCGTTTGCCTGTATTGCAGCGGGCATTGCCTCTTTATGGGGCCCGGCTCATGGCGGCGCAAATGAAGCTGTTTTGAATATGCTGAATCAGATCGGCCATAAGAAAAACATCCCCGAATTCATCAATAAAGCCCGCGACAAGGATGATCCGTTCCGTTTGTTTGGCTTTGGTCATCGGGTTTATAAGAATTTTGACCCACGCGCCAAGGTTCTGCGCAAAGCCTGCCACGATGTTCTTGGCAAGTTGGGGATCAATGATCCGCTTCTCGAATTGGCGATGGAGCTTGAAGAATTGGCCGTCAATGACAGCTATTTCATTGAAAAGAAGCTTTATCCGAATGTGGATTTCTATTCAGGCATCATTCTAAAGGCGATGGGCTTTCCAACGTCAATGTTCACCGTGCTGTTTGCCGTTGCGCGGACGACCGGCTGGATTGCACAATGGAA
>DFSK01000179.1 GCA_002378605.1 Alphaproteobacteria bacterium UBA3439 | reverse complement strand
GCGCATGACATGATGGCGGTTGTTGCCTTGATGTTGGCGGCAGGAGCCACCGTCAGTGATCTTGACGGCCAGCCAATCCAGCTTGGTCAATCAACCAGCATTCTTGCCGCAGCAACACCAAAATTGCATCAAGCGGCCTTGACATTAATATCGGCACGCGACTAGACGGCGGTTCATTATTTCCGCCCTGAATAACAAGGAATATCCCATGACGATAATCGGATTTTATGGCGGTTCAAAAATTGACGGATGGCGAACCAAGCTTGGCCGTCATCTTGATGATTTTACCCTTGTCGATCTGATGTCGCCTGAGGGCCAGCTTGCCGATATTGCGCTTGTTTGGGCGCCACCAGAAGGCCAGCTTGCAAAGATGCCGAATTTACAAGGCATCATCATGCAGGGTCAGGGTGTGGATTATATGATGCGCGATCAAACGGTACCGCGCGATGTTCCGCTGGTGCGGCTGGTCGATCCTGATATGTCGAATGCGCTTAGCCATTGGGCTATTTTGACGGCGCTGGATTTCTGGCGCGACGCTGCCTATTACCGTGATTGTCAAATCAGCAAAACATGGCAACCCATTGCGCAAAGACCGGCAAGCGGTGCGAAAATTGGCATCATGGGCGTTGGCGCAATTGGCGGCGTTATGGCACAGCGTTTTGCCGCACTTGGATTTGATGTGCGCGGCTGGGCACGAACCATGCGGCAGATTGACAATGTTGAAATCTTTGCCGGTGATGATGGCCTGGCGCCCTTTCTTGATGGGCTGAATATTCTGGTTTCGGTATTGCCACTAACACCTGCAACTACAGGCATCATGAACCACCAGCTTTTCAATCAGCTTGCCAAAGGCGCCTATATCATCAATGGCGGCCGTGGCCCGCAATTGGTCGAGGCAGATTTGCTTGACGCCATTGGCACTGGCCAGATTGCCGGTGCCGCTTTGGACGTATTTGCAACTGAACCTTTGCCAGCCGATCATGCCTTTTGGACGCACCCCAAAATCACCATCTGGCCGCATGTTGCCGCACAAACCAATCCAAACACCGCCGCCATGCAGGTGGCAGCGGCGATCACCGCCATCATGGCCGGGCGCGAACCCGAAAACAGAGTTGATTGGGCACGCGGCTATTAGGTTGTTTTAAAGGATTCGATAAAACCGTAAAGCGCGCGAAGGCCCATCGCCTCGCCGCCCTTTGGTCGACCCGGACGCGATGCCAAATTCCACGCCATCACATCAATATGCGCCCAATTGGCACTCTTACCAGCAAAGCGGCGCAAGAAAAGCGCGGCCGTAATAGCCCCGCCATATCCCGACAAACCAGTGCTGGATAAGGCCGCATAGCCCGCATCAAGATGCCGGTCATAATCATCAAATAAAGGCAATCGCCATAGCGGATCCTGCGCGGTGTCTGCGGCGGCTAAAATTGCCGCAGCGGTATTGTCGTGATTACAAAACAGGGCTGGCAATTCAGTTCCCAGCGCAACCCGTGCGGCGCCGGTAAGGGTGGCAAAATCAATCAGGAAATCAGGCGCATCTTCCAGCGCATAGGCAATTGCATCGGCAAGAACCAACCGGCCCTCGGCATCGGTATTGCCAACCTCGACCTTTAGGCCAGCGCGGGTATCGATGATATCAAGCGGGCGCATTGACCGGTCGGAAACGGCATTTTCCGCCGCCGCCACAAGAACACGAAGCTGAATATCAACTTGGCTAGCCATCAATGCCGTGGCAAGACCAAGAACCGTTGCCGCCCCGCCCATATCTTTTTTCATCATTTCCATCGCCTTTGATGGTTTCAGGTCAAGCCCGCCCGAATCAAAGGTGATGCCTTTGCCAATGAGAGTGATCTTCGGGCCTCTTTTGCCCCAGCGCAGATCCATCAGCCTTGGGCCAATTTCGGCAGCGCGGCCGACAATATTAATTGCCGGAAATTCGGTTTCCAAGGCAGATCCGCTATGCGTTTCCAGCTTGGCATCATGGGTTTTGGCCAAGGTCTCCATTGTCGTTTGCAGCGCTGCAGGTGTCATATGATTTGGCGGCTGGTTGATCAGATCACGGCAAAGATAAATGCCGCCCAACTGGCCAATCAAGCGGTCGCGCTGAATGCCGTCTGGCAGGGTCAGGTAATTGACAGCAGGCGCAGGGGCGCTTCGGTAGCTATGAAATTGATATTGCCCAAGCCCCCATCCAAGCGCGAGGCTTTCCATCAAACCAGCGTCAAGATCATCCGACGCGGCAGTAAATTGCCAATGGCCTTTTGGCAGGCTGGCCGCCAAGGCGGCGCCATCCCAAACGGCATGATCGCCAAAAATACCAATGGCAAAATCAATGCGCCCATCATTGGCGGCAAAATAGATCGATTTACCGGGTTTGGCGCGAAAGTTTTGTGCGGTGATCCAGCCTTGATGCGCATCGCTAGCCTTGGCTTGCCAGGTCGCAAAATCATCCGCCGTCATCAGGTGAATTTTGGTTCCGGCTGATCCGGTATCTTTCAGGCCAAAATTTTCGATCATTTTGTTAAATCCTTTTCAAATATCGCCATGCATTTGACCCGCTAAAACCACAGATCAAAATTGCCCAAATGCCGCCAAAGATGAACTATAGCGCGCCTTGCAGCCGGTACCAAACTAACAGATTAATCGCCAATGCCAACAGCTTTAGCCTTGCTGTGAACATGGTCAATCACCCACCAAAGGCTTAGGCCGCGAAGCGCAAGATAGCCAACAAAGCTGGCCATTAATCCGGTCAGACCGAAGGATAGATAAAAAATTGCTGCGGCAAAGCTGGCCGAGGCAATGACCATCGCATTACGCATCTGGGTGCCGCATGTCGCACCAACAAAAATACCATCCATCTGAAAGGCCAGAAAAGACGCCAGCGGAAGGCTGACAACCCAAAGCCAATAGGCATCGGCAAACGCAATCAAGGCTGGCTGGCTTGTCATTAATGACAGAATAAGCGGCTGGCCTGCCCAAAGTAAAAGCGATAATAGCAAGGCCATCATGCCGGCAAGGTAATTTGTCCGGCGAATCACAATGCGAAGCATGGTCGGATTTTTCCGGCCGATCGCCTCGCCAACAAGCGCCTCGGCAGCATGCGCAAACCCATCAATGGCAAAAGCAAGAAGGCCAAAAATCGACAGCATGATCTGACAAGTGGCCAGCGCCAGATCATCCATCTTTGCAGCTTCATTTAGCAAGAGAGCCTCACAGCCAATGAGCAGGATTGTGCGAATGAAAATGTCACGGCCAAGCGTGAAAAATTGACGGTAAGCCGCAAAATCAAGCCATAAAGGCAGGCGCGCACCGGCAAGCGGCCTAATCAATCGCCCAAGCTGACCTGGCCAGATGCGGGTGATCCGCCAGATCATGAAACCAAACCCGCCCCATTGCGCCGCCACCGAGGCCATGGCAACACCTTCGACACGCATGCCAAAGCCGGTAACAAGAACAACATCAAGAAGCAGATTTATGCCATTCACCAGAAACAGCAAAACCATGCCAAGCCGCATTTGCTGGCGCCCGTAAAGACCGCCAAGAAGAACCATATTGGCAAGCGCCGCCGGAACCGCAAATAGCCGGATACTGATATAATCGGTCATTAATTGTTCGGCCATATCACTTGCCGAAAACATGTAAAGCGCAACCGTGCTGACGAATGGCGACGCCAGAATGAATAACCCGCCAAGCCCGAAAGCAAGCGTAATGCCGCGAATCAATAAAAAGGCAATTTGATCATCATGACCAGTGCCATACATTTGCGCGACCAGACCTGTTGTTCCCATCCGTAAAAAGCCAAGCCCAAAATAGATGAAATTAAACACGATCATGCCAAGCCCGACACCGCCGATAAATACCGGATCATCAAGCCGCCCCATCATCGCCACATCAACCGCCCCGACAAGCGGGATGGTGACATTGGACAGCATGATCGGCCATGCCAGCTGCCAGATATGCCGCCATCGGGTATGATCTAAAGGACTGGTAGCGATTTGGGGTTTGCGCATGTCATATCCGTTTTATTGAGGTGGACTTGGCGGTGATGTCAGCACAAAAGCCGTCTGCCGCCAAGATGGGTCATGCGCGTGCCATAAGACCAGTGGCAAAATCACGAATAAATCAGGCAAGATATGAAATGCCAAATGAAAGCAAGACATAAACAAGGCGGTATATAGAACCGTAACGCGCCGCGATCATAGCGCATCATTGATGCATCTTTGGCACATTATTCAATGATCCGCATTGCCTAACCCTTACGAAACTTGTTATGCCTTGCCTATGCTTTTTGCATTTGCGGCATAAGAGGAATACGGATTTTGCCCTTCTTTCATTCACGTCTGGCCCTATATGCCCTTATGGCAATCCT
>DFSK01000127.1:488-13448 GCA_002378605.1 Alphaproteobacteria bacterium UBA3439 | reverse complement strand
GCGGGTTTCGCTGATCTATTTCACGACAACAGCTTTTGGCGCGATGCGCTGGCGCTCAGCTGGCAGCTTCAAACCATTACTGGCGCAACAGACATTCTAAACAGCCTTCCCGCAGCGGCGGCCAAAGCCGGAATCAGCGCGATCACGCGTGATCATCAAGCCACTGCACCGCGCCTTGTAAACCGTGCTGGCAGTGATGCAATCGAAGCCTTTTTCACCTTTACCACCAATGCCGCGCATTGCCGTGGAATTTTGCGGCTAACAGCAGATGACAATCATCCTGATCACTATCGGGCGTGGACATTTTTTACCGCAATTGATGAATTGATCGGCTTTGAGGAAAAAACCGAACGGAACCGGCCAACAGGGCAATCCTATTCGCGCGATTTTCGCGGGCCAAACTGGCTGGATAAACGCCTTGCTGCCGCCAGTTTTGAAAATCATGATCCGGCCGTTCTGGTTGTTGGTGGTGGGCAGGCTGGCTTGTCGATCGCCGCGCGGCTAACCCAGCTTGGCATCGACACATTGATTGTCGATAAAAACAGCCGTATTGGCGATAATTGGCGCAATCGCTACCATGCGCTGACCTTGCATAATCAGCTTCATGTCAATCATCTTCCCTATATGCCGTTTCCGCCAACATGGCCGACCTATATTCCAAAGGATATGCTGGCCCTTTGGTTTGAATCCTACGCCGCCGCGATGGAGCTGAATTTTTGGGTCAATTGCGAAGTGACAAATGCCAATTATGATGACAAGGCCGAACGCTGGCAGGTTGTATTGCGTACCGCTGATGGCGGCACGCGTCATATGTCACCGCGCCATGTGATTATGGCCACCGGCGTTAGCGGCATTCCCAATCTTCCCAAAATTGACACGCTGTCAGCCTTTAAAGGGCCTGCGGTTCATTCAAGCCAATATCATGATGGCGAAGACTGGTCAGGCAAACATGCCATCGTTCTTGGTTGCGGCAATAGCGGCCATGATATTTCACAAGACCTCTATTCAAGCGGCGCCAAAGTCACCATGATCCAGCGCAGCCCCAGCCTTGTTGTGAATATCGAACCTAGCGCCCAATTCCCCTACAAGCTGTATGACGAAGACCGCGGCACAGATGAATGTGACTTCATCACCACCTCAATGCCAACCCCGCTTGTCAAACAGGCACATCGTCATTTCACCAAAGCCGCACGCACAACGGATAAGGCGCTTCTTGATGGCTTGGAAAAAATCGGCTTCAGGCTGGATTTTGGAGATAATGATACCGGCTGGCAGTTCAAATATCTCACCCGCGGTGGTGGCTATTATTTCAATGTTGGCTGTTCTGACTTGCTTGCCGAGGGCAAAATTGATCTTGTGCAATTCGACCAAATTGATCAATTCACCGATCACGGCATGACCATGAAAGACGGCCGCAAAATTGACGCCGATATTGTTATTTTGGCAACCGGCTATAAACCACAGGAATATCTTGTCAGCAAATTATTCGGTGATGAGATCGCCGCACGGATTGGCCCTATTTGGGGATTTGGCGATGGCATGGAACTGCGCAACATGTATTGTCAGACCGGACAGCCCGGCCTATGGTTTATCGCTGGCAGCTTTGCCCAATGCCGTATCTATTCGAAATATCTAGCCCTGCAAATCAAGGCATTGGAAGAAGGCATCATCCAGCCCCAACAATCCTAACCCGTCCTTTTTCGCCCGCTTATGTACCTTTAGTAAAACGAGACATGAAATGAAATTCGCAACGATCAATGGTATCTCTATTCATTATCAATTTGATGATGCTGGCACCGCCAAGCCGCTTATTGTTTTTTCCAACTCGCTTGCCACTGATTTCCGCATTTGGCAGGATTGTGTTGACGATCTATCGGCTGATTATTCCATTCTTCGCTATGACAAACGTGGCCATGGCCTATCCGGCATGGGAACACCGCCCTATCAGATTGATGATCATGTGAATGATCTTGTTGCATTGATGGATCATCTTGGTCTATCGGGCGCGGTTGTTGTTGGCCTATCAGTTGGTGGCCTGATTGCCCAGGGCCTGTATCACGCCCGCCCCGATCTTGCCAAAGCTCTGATCCTGTGCGACACGGCTGCCAAAATTGGCAATGCCGAAATGTGGAATGATCGCATCGCCATAGCGCGTGATGGTGGTTTGGCCGCGCTTGTTGATGCCAATATGCAGCGTTGGTTCTCACCAGCCTTTCATACTGATCGTGCAACCGAATTGCATGGGTATCGGGCAATGTTCACGCGTACGCCGCTCGATGGCTATATCGGCACCGGCACGGCTATTCGTGATGCTGATTTCCGTGATCAAGCGCCAAATATTGCCGTACCGACTGTTTGCGTTGTTGGTGATCAAGATGGTGCCACCCCGCCAGATCTGGTGCGCGGCACCGCCGACATGATCCCGGGTGCGAAATTTGAACTGGTTAAAGATGCAGGCCATATTCCCTGCGCTGAACAGCCCGCCGCGATCATCAAGATCATTCGTGATGTGATGGCCGGTCTTTAGCCGCGTTCATCACCAATCACATCACAAACCGGTAATGGGGCAGGCAAATATTTGCCTGCCTTTTTTCATGGCCATTGATCGGGCTTTCTTCGCTGGCCTAATTTAGTGCTAGGCTGGTTTGGCGCGGCGTGGCTGGGCTGCGATAACGGCGGCCACCGCTGGTCGCGCGCGAATCTCATCGAGCAGGGCATTTAATCGCGGGCGGTCTTTACGCATTGCCGTTTTATCAAGATCCCAGCGGCTAAGCATATAAAGATAGAAATCGGCGGCGGTAAGGCTTTGTCCACATATATAAGGGTCAAGGCTGGCCTCTAGGTGATCAAAAATAATCCGGTGTTCGGCGCGCGCCTTTTGCCGGATCGTTTCAGCCGCCGCGTCATCCCCATAGTGACGGGTATGGTGCTGGCGATGATAGGCGGGATAAACCGATGTCGCCAAAAGCGCCAGATATTGATGATAGCGGTCATTTTGTGGCGTGCCTTGGGGCGGCGCCAGATTGCCGAACCGACTGGTAATATGGTGAATGATCGCCAGCGTTTCAAAAACCTGCGTTCCGTCAGGACAAATCAAAATAGGAATACGACCAAGCGGATTTGCGGCAAAGAAATCGGGGCTTTTCACCTCGGCCGGATCGGGAAAGGAAATGTCATAATCAATACCGGCCTCACAAAATAAAAATTCGGCAATCAATGATCCTGCACCTGACCTGCCGATGATGTGATAATTTCCCATTTGTCATTCCCCAATTTTATTTTATGCAATCATTTTAGGCGGCCAATCGTTTGCGCCAGCTTTGCCAAGATATCTATCTTGTAAACATATCTACCTTGTCTGGCACCCTATCTCTGGCTAGTCTAGCGCTATTCTCGCCCCACATTGCTAGCATAGGCAAGTCACATGTTTAATTCTGCTGTCGCCACTTTAAATGCGCCGCCTGTTTCAATCGTGCTGAACTGGAAATCATCTTATGATGGCGCCAACGGGCCTTTGATTGATATGAGTCAGGCTGTTCCTGGCTATTCTGCGCATCCCGATATTTTAACAGCGTTGGCCAAGGCCGCATCCGATCCGGTGCTGGCGCGTTATGGGCCAGTCGAGGGTGATCCCGAATTTCGCAGCGCCTATGCTGATCATGTAAGCCAAATTTACAACGCCAAAATTAATAGCAGTGAGGTGCAAATCACCTCGGGCTGCAATCAGGCCTTTGTCGCGACAGTGCTGGCGCTAGCGGGTCATGGCGACCGTATTTTGATGATGCGCCCCTGCTATTTCAATCATGAATCGACTCTTGGCATGCTTGGGGTCGGTATTGATTATGTTGATTGTGATGATGGCGGCCTGCTTCCCAATTGCGCCGCCATTGATGCCGCCATTGGGCCGCAAACGCGCGCGATCGCGCTGGTCAGCCCCAATAATCCGGCTGGCAGCATCTATCCGGCACCGCTTCTTGCTGACATTCTGGCCTTATGTCAAAAGCGGGGCATCTGGCTAATCCTTGACGAAACCTATCGTGATTTTATGCCACTTGATATGGATGTACCGCATCATCTTTTTACCCAAGATGATTGGCAATCATCGCTGATCCAACTTTACAGCTTTTCGAAATCCTATTGCCTTCCTGGGCATCGGCTTGGCGCCATCATTGCAGGCCGCGAAGTGGTCGCCCAATTGGCTAAGGTTATTGATAATATCCAGATTTGCGCCCCGCGTGTAGCACAGCACGCCTTGACTCCAATGTTGGCATCCATGACAGGCTGGCGGCAAACCAACCGCGAAAGAATTGCCGCACGCGCCACCGTATTTAGAGCCGCAATCGATGATTTACCCGGTTGGGATCTGCTGAGCAGCGGCGCTTATTTTGGCTATGTACGTCACCCTTTCGCCGGTATGGGTTCCCGCCAGCTTGCCGAAACGATGGCGCGCAAGGTGGGTGTTCTTGTCATCCCGGGTGCTTTTTTTGGCGCTGGACAAGATGGTGCGCTTCGCTTTGCCTTTGCCAATGCAGGCCGCGATATCATTGGTCAGCTTGCTGGTCGCCTATCATCTTTGACGCTTTAGGTCATGTTAACGCTGAATAAAACCGACAATTTGCTGATTGACCTTATCAAGCCAAGCGACGCGATCAAACCCCGCCGGATCAAGAGCGACAGGGATCGTCTCTTCGCGCGTCACACGTTTGGCAAAGGGCGCGATAAAGGCAAAGTGATGCCCATCTTCCACTTCAACATGATCAACATCGCCAACATGATCTGGCCCCATTAAGGCGGTTAGATAATTCGCATGGTAACGCGGCGGCACATGCTGGTCATTGCGGATTGCCAACACCATCACCGCATCAATTTTTTTGGCAATTGGTTGCAGAATAAGACCGCGGCCAACTGGCGCGACAAGAACCATCTTGCCAGTAACCACCGAATCTTGCGGTTTGGTGCGGGATGCCGAATGATCTTTGCCAATGGTTTGAAGCGCGTGGAAAATCCGAACAAGCAGACTTGGTGATTTGCAAAAAAGAGGGTCTTTGGCAGCATTGGCATAGCAATGCGATTTCAACGCCGCAATATCAACTGCGGCGATGCTGCTTGCCATCAAGGTTGCGCTTCCAAGCGAATAGCCAAGGCCATGAACCGGCCCATCATCAATGACCGGCCCAATAACCGGATGATCGACAACGGCGCGATGCGCTGTGGTAATTTCGGCAATACGCTGATGCATGGCGTAAATCAGACGCGATTGAAAAACCAGATGATCAAACCGGTGCTGCGGGGCAGCAACAACATAGCCAGCCCGCACCAATGCCGCAGCGGTTAAATGATGATTGCGGGGCCGTCCTGAATGGCCGTGCGATAACAAAACCAATGGAAATCGTCCGGCAACAGGTTTTGCGTCACGCGCATAATCAACATCAAACGGGCCAAGCCGTGATTGATTATGCGGCGCGTTGGTCGGATACCAAACCGCAATATTGACCCCGCTTTGGGTGATTTCGCGAAACCCGATATTTTGCGTGGCCGCATGGCTTGGCAACGATAGCAGCATGACCAAGCCAGCAAAGACCAGATTGGCAAAACCCAGATTGGCCGCAGCGATGCTTGATCGCCACCACCGCATGCCCACCTGCCATGACAAAACATCAAAATGCGGTATTTTTACCATGACATATCCCTGCATATAATCTGAGATCTACCAGCTTGCCATGATTGGTCTGACAAGCGGCGGGACTATAGTTTTCGCAGGATTAACCTTTTGCCGCAAAATCACCAAGCTGGCGGGCAAGCGGCGCCATTTGCGTTTTTTCGATCCGTTCCAACGGCAATTCACCATTGGCCAGCATGATATCCTGTTTCAGCCCCATCAGATGCGGATACCATTCACGCTGAAGCGGCGATTTCCAGCGCCATAGCAAAATATCCAGCGCCGCCAATGCGGTTTTGGCCGATGGCATCTCAAATTCTGCGGCAAATCCATAAGGCGCATCAAAATAGGCGGCAATGTCAAAAAACGCATCTGGCACCGCTGCCTTTTGCATCAATTCACGCCAATATATTTTACCCACCTCACTGCCACGACCAGCCCGATTGCGTGCTCCCGCCATCAGCCCCAAAAGCAGCAAATCCGTCTCGATCATGCCTGTTGGATTCAGCAATATATGCGGCATGTCGGCGCTGCGCCATGGCCCCAAAAACAATCGCCGCGGACAATAATCATTGGCGTAAAAATTATCCCAGATGATTACCGATGCCGGATCAAGATGACCGCCAGCATCACCAAAAGGGTGCGGCGCAACAATATCATCACCGCAATAGACCACCCGATGCTGTGGGTCGAGATGGCTAGCAAATTGTTCAAGATAGGTTAGTGATTGCGCATCATCTGGCGTGATCAAGCTATCGGCATAGATACGCGGCACCACCATGATCGGGGCATCAATTGCCGATCCAAGCCGGTTGGCAAGCGCAGCATGCGCCCTGCCCTCATTTGTGAAACTGCCGGATCGCGCGTCAAAATCAGCCGCGATATCATCCATCAATAGCGCAATCATGCTGGCACCATTTGCCAGAAAGCTGCGCGCCTTTGCCGACAAAATGGTAAAATCATCTTCCTGATCCATCGACCCATCCAGACTGGAAAAATCGAAATCCAACCCGGGCGCAATACCGGCAATAAGGTGAATATTCTTGGCCGCTGCCGCGGCGGCAAATTGGGTAAATTCAGCTTGCCACGCCTTGTCATAGGGCTGGCGCCAAAATTGCCGGTGACGCGCATCTTCTTTTGGTGCGTAAAAATAGCTTGTCATTCCAGCCGCGGCAACGCCGCCAAGAAGCCGATTACGATCACGCCAATCAAAAAGCCTGCCATAATATCCTTCGATATAGCCGGTGAAATTCAGCGCCATTTATGCCCTATCCCTTGCCCGTTTGCCGCGCATCATAAGATTGTTATTTGTTACCGGCTTTGCATTCGCTATCATGACATTATTAAAGCCTATTTCCAGTCGAAAGCAAAAGCTTTGCGATATCTATTTAGCCATCGCAGGCCATAAAGACGGAGCCAGCAAATGAATATTGTAGCCATTGGCGCACATCCTGATGATCTAGAAATTTTTGCCTATGGCTTTTTGGCGGCGGCATCGTCGCGTGGCGATAATCTGATTCTTGGCGTTGCCACCGATGGCGCGGCTGGCGGTATTAATCAAGGCGCCGAATTGGCAAAACAACGTGCTGATGAAGCCAGAGACGGACTTGCCGCGCTTGGCACGCCAACCCTGCTTGATCTTCCCGATGGCCAGCTTGCCGATGCCCCAAACGCCCGAAACCATATCAAGGATTTTATTCGCAATGCAGCGCCCGATCTTGTGATCACCCATGCGCCCGAAGATTACCACCCCGATCATCGCGCCCTATCGGCCTATGTTCGTGACGCCGCCGGATTCATCTGTCCCGTATTGTTTTGTGACACACTGATGGGGGTCGGTTTTACCCCGGATTATTATGTCGATATCACACCGCATTTCGCCGCCAAGCAAAATGCCATCATGGCACATCACAGTCAGGATCCATCACGATTTGCCAGCGCCAGCGCGATCATGAACCGGTTTCGTGCCGCCCAATGCAACGCACCTGACGGTCATTATGCCGAGGCCTACCGGCTTGATAGCCGGTTTCCATTCACCGATATCCGTGATCTGTTGCCACCACCGCCACCTTACCGGCCATTTTATGTTCCAGGATCTGATGCGCTGATCTAAACCGGCCTTACTAGCACCCCGCCACAAACCGGTTGGCGGCAACCCGTTGTTGCCGGAAATGATGTTGGCAATCCAGCCATATGCCGTGCCGCCAAAAATGCCATTAATTCGGCCTCTAGCATATCGGGCGAAAATAACGGCCTGTCGCCGGCAATACCACCATCTTGCAAGGCGCTGCCAAAACGGTTTTGCAAATGCGATTGAAGGCAAAGATTACGCCTGCCGCCACCTGCGACGAGGATTGTTCGCGGCGGGAGTGGCAATTGATCGATCGAAGCGGCAATGCTGTTTGCCGTCAATAGGGCAAGGCTTGCCATCGCATCGGCTGGTGTCTTGGCCAATAATCGCGCATCATCAAGGCAATGGCGGAAAGCCTGACGATCAAGTGACTTTGGCCAATCAGCAGTAAAATAAGGCGCATCAAGCCATGTATCGACAAGCTTGGAATCAGCTATGCCGCTTGCCGCCAATGCGCCGCCTTTGTCAAAATCAGCATCGCAATAAAGCCGCATATAATCATCCATCAACGCATTGCCCGGGCCAGTATCAAACCCGATCAGGCCAGCGTTATCGTCTAGCCCTTTTTGATTGGCAACCCATGTTAGATTGGCAACGCCCCCGATGTTAATAAGAACCGCTGGCAAATCGACGGCAAGACGTGCCAGCATCGCCGCATGAAACACCGGCGCCAGCGGCGCACCCTGCCCACCAGCCGCCATATCGGCACGCCGCACATCATGTACAACCGGCATATCGCATTTCGTCGCCAATAATGCCGCATCGCCAAGCTGGATTGTCGTGCGCCCAAGCGGATGGCCGTCATCGCCAGTGGGATTATGATAGATTGTCTGGCCATGAAAGCCGATCAATGTTGGCGATAGATTGCTGCTATTGATCAATTGCAAAACGGCATTTGCATGATCTTCGGCAATCAGCCGATCAAGATGTTGGCGGGCGGCATCATCGCGCATATGATCATATGCATTGGCCACGGCCGCCCAGATACCGGCTCGGGTTTCGGGTCGATAGTCAAAAGATCCAGAACAGCCGGTAGGTTGAAAATGCCGGCCATCGGTTTGTAGAACCGCCGCATCAATGCCATCGGCGCTGGTTCCCGACATCAAGCCTATAACAAGCGATCCTGCCATGCGTCTCTTCTCTTTTACTGTACTGACGCCTATAGTGACGCGATGAGCATAAGAAATCGAGACCCAAATCACGGCACCACCGAAGATGTGCCACCAGCTGGCCGTCATGTTGATAAAATGGCGCCATCGGCGGCGCTATCGCTTATGCTTGACAGTCAGGCAAATGCGATGCCGGCATTGCAGGCCGCCCTGCCAGCAATCGAAGCCGCAGCACAGGCAGCGCATGACCGCCTGAGCCAGACAAGCAACGGTCGGCTAATCTATGCTGGCGCTGGCACATCGGCCCGTATTGGGGTTCAAGATGGCGCCGAATTGCCACCAACCTTTAACTGGCCCAAAGACCGGCTTGGCTTTTTGATTGCAGGCGGGCCATCGGCGCTTTTGGGGGCCATTGAAAATGCCGAAGATGATGCCGCTGCTGGTGCGGCTGGCTTTACCGCGCTTGATGGTGGTGCGAATGATGTTGTGATCGGCATCGCCGCCAGCGGCAAAACCCCCTATACGATCGGCGCAATTGAGGCAGCCCGCAAATCAGGCGCAATGACCATCGGCATAGCCAATAATCCCAACACCCCCCTTTTGACCGCAGCCGACCATCCAATCCTGCTTGCCACCGGCGGTGAAATCATTGCCGGATCAACACGATTAACCGCCGGAACCGCGCAGAAAATTTGTATGAATTTAATCTCGAATATGATCATGATTCACATGGGTTTTGTTGCCAATGGCATGATGGTGGCAATGGTACCAACCAATGAAAAGCTGCGCCACCGCCGTGATCAAATTGACGCCGCGCTAGGACAGCAACCGCCGATCGATTGATAGATATTGATCAGCGTCAGCATGACCAAGCAGCGTGATAAGATCATCGCGTTCCACCGCCACACATCCTGCCGTACTGGTTTTGCCATCAGCGATACAATGCAGAAAAATGGCGCTTCCCCGTCCGGCAATTGGCGGCGCATCATTAAACCCCAGCATGACAACAAGATCATAAGCGCCATCATCGCGCCACATCACCTCATGGCTGGCGGCAAAGGGCAAGGTCACATGGCAATTATAATCTTGATGCGCCGGATCATCGCACCAGCCACAATGCGGCGTGATCACGCTTGCCGGAATGGCCGTATCAACCGACCCAAGCAAATCTTGCCGATAATAGAGATGGCGCAATGCCCACCGGCCAACGGGTGTTGCCATATCACCTTCGCGTTTGCCATCGGCCGCAATGACACCAGCACCGCCAATGATGGCGCGCCTTTGCACCAGATCACCAGCCTGCAACCAATAGTGACCAGCCTTATCACGATCAAGACACCAGTCCGGCATTGCATCAAACCTTTTTCCAGATAGAGTTACATCACGGCTGGCTTGGGAAAATTGCTTTTCCGGTATTTGCCATATGGCCTATTATAGCAAACGCAATTTGATGGAGCCATGACAATGCGTGATTTTATGACAAGTCTGGCCGCCTATCACGACAGGCGCATGATCCGCATTCTACTTCTTGGTGCAATGAGCGGCTTTCCGTGGGTTTTGATCGGCTCGTCACTATCACTTTGGCTAAATGATGATGGCCTAAGTCGGTCAGCGATTGGCTGGGCCGGGCTCATTTTCAGCATCTATGCCATCAATTTTTTCTGGGCGCCGCTTATTGACCGTATTCGTATTCCCGGACTTGCCCGCAAAATTGGCCAGCGCAAGGCATGGATTTTATGTTTCCAGATTATCATTCTTTTGTCACTTCTGGTCTGGAGCCTGCTTCGCCCCGCCGAAGATATCTGGCTTGTGATGGCAATTGGTCTTGTCATTGCCACCGCGTCAGCATCACAAGATATCACCATTGACGCGCTTCGTATCGAACAGATCGACGCTTCCGAAAAAAGCGCAATGGCAGCCGGCGCGGCCATTCATGTTACCGGCTGGTGGAGCGGCTATAAGATCGGCGGTATCATCGCGCTATTTAGTGCTGATTTCCTGCAAACTGCCGGATTTGAAAATTACTGGCAATTGACCTTTATTGGGCTTGGCGGGCTGGTTATTCTAGCGAATATTGGGCTTTTATTCATTCCCGAAGCAAGCGCCAATGCGCGCATCGATGCGCAAAATAAAGCCCAAGCCGATTTCGTCAACAAGCTTGGCACGAACAATCATTTTGCCAAATTCATTGGCTTTCTTGGCAGCACGGTCTGGGAGCCGCTTGCCAGTTTTTTCCGGCAGAATGGCGTTGCCATCGGGCTTGGCATTCTAAGCTTTGTTCTATTGTTCAAAATCGGCGAAGCCTTCATGGGCAAAATGTCTCTTATTTTCTATTCCGAGATTGGCTTTTCAAAATCGGATATCGCACTCTATTCAAAAGGTCTTGGCTGGATAACTACCGTCGCCTTTACCCTTCTTGGCGGTTTTTTTGCCATTCGGTCAGGTGCGGTTCGCGCCCTGTTTATTGCTGGCATTGCCATGGCGGCAACCAATGTCATGTTCAGTGTCCTTGCCTGGACAGGAAAATCAGAATGGGTCTTTGCTCTTGCGGTTTTGCTTGATGATATTGCGGCTGCCTTTGCCACTGTTGCGTTTGTAACCTTTATTTCGCTTCTTGTTGATCGCACCTATACCGCAACGCAATATGCGCTTTTGGCCTCAATTGGCACAATTGGCAGAACCACCTTGGCAGCGTCATCAGGGGCGATGGTTGATGGGCTTGGCGGTGATTGGGGTTTGTTCTTTGTCATCACCGCACTGATGGTCATACCATCGCTTTGCTTGCTATGGCTGCTTCGCCATAAGATCCGGCTAAATGGTGGCTAGGATTTAATCACGCCAAAACAGGCGATGGACGGCGAAGCGCGGTTACCGGCCCTGCCGTGATCGCAATACGCTGAATTGCATTGGCTAGCGGTTCGCTTGCCACCGCCATATGATGCGCATTGGCATGAAGCAGGTTTGTGCGATCCTGCATGATACCAACATGACCATGCCAGAACACCAGGTCGCCGCGATGCAATTGCGATATATCATCAATGCCGCTGCCAATATGGTGCTGCGGGCCGGAATCACGCGGCGCATCTATGCCGCCTGCAGCCAAGGCCAATTGCACCAATGCCGAACAATCAAGCCCCCATGCACAGCGCCCACCCCATTTATAAGGGCTGGCAACAAGCCGTTCAGCAATCGCCACCCAATCATCAATCTGCGTCACATCACCCAAAATATGACTCGCCGCCGCCCCGCCGCCTGCCACGCCCGACGCCAATGGCAAAAGATGCTGGCGCGGCAGAAAGCCATTGCCGCTAGGGATAATGATTTCGGCACGGTCATCTTGTAATGCCGCAATTGTTACCAAGGCGCCAAGCGACAGCACAAAACGTCCCGCGCTTTTGATATCAGCTTGTGACGTCGCGTCACTCATTGGGGCGATTACCCGCGCATTGGGTTTTGGCAAAGCGCCAAGACAATCACGCGGAACCCAGCCTCTATATCCATCACTGCCAAGCCTGCCAAAGGTAAATTCATTTTCTGACTGCTCAGCCTCAAATGCCTCGCCATACAGACATTCACTATCGAGTGCCGCATCGGCAAATGGGCCAGATCGCAAAGGCGCAGATGGGGTGATAATGCGAAACAGTGCCATCTGATTTACAAGCCGATTTTTTCACACCATTGCCCGACATTAAAATTCGGACAGGTTTTTTCGGTATAGTCAAAATCACGATGGCCGCAAATTTGGGCATCAGGATAGGCATCACGCCAACCGCGAAGCACGGTTTCCAGCGCAACAAATTGTGCATCGGTAAAATCTTGGCGACCAATCAGACACACGCCGAGACTGATCTCATTAAAGCCTTTGACATGCGCGCCAATCCAATAATCGGGACGGCCATGTTCAATGCGCCCATCACGGCAAATCACCCGGTGATAGCCAATGCCATTCCAGCCAAAGCCAAGATGCATTTGATGAATATCGCTGGCATCAAGCAGCTGGTCATCAGGCGTATCGGCGCAATGCACCACGAGATAACGAATATTTTCGGCTTTCAGCATGA
>DFSK01000127.1:0-124 GCA_002378605.1 Alphaproteobacteria bacterium UBA3439 | reverse complement strand
TTTTCCTTTGCGGCAAATCCATGCCATAGTCGGCAAGCTGCGTTCAGGCAAATCATTGCACAGGTAAAAGCCGCATTCATAGGGAAATATTCATGCCATTATCACTGGTAAAATCTGCGGTTGA
>DFSK01000079.1 GCA_002378605.1 Alphaproteobacteria bacterium UBA3439 | reverse complement strand
TGGACTTATTTTTTCGCAGCAGCCAAACGTCATCCCGAAATTCTGTTTATCATTTCGGCCGGAAATAATGGCGTTGATCTTGGTGAAGTACCCACTTATCCGGCTGTAAATACGCTGGAAAATGCGGTTACTGTCACCTCGACCATGCCCGATGGCAGGCTTGCTAATGGATCAAATTTCGGCACAGCGGTCGATATTGGCCTGCCAGCTGAAAATTTATTGGCAAGCGGTGTCAACGCGCATCAGCGCGTTATGTCCGGAAGCAGCTTTGCTGTGCCGAAACTAACCGCTTATGTGATTTGTGTCGCCAATGCAGCGGCACCGAACCGCCTGATGGGGAAAGCACTCGCCCAAGCTGTTAAAACCAGCCTGACCCCCGCTGAATCGGCAGCAGGCTATGGGCTGTTTCTATCGGATAGCAAGCTTGATACAACCTGCAATCCGTATCGGCAGGATGCAAATGCCAAGATCGAAGACTAAGAGTCGTTGCCTGTCAGCCTTACATTATCGCTTGAATAGACTGACGCTGTATCCATGCCAGTGCTGGTCAGCACATTATAGGCAACAAAGGCGATAATGATTGCAACAGCGCTGCTGATTAAAAACATTTTCATGTTAACTTCTCCATTACATGGCCATTGTCACTGCGACATAACGCCAAGGTGATTATCTATTTTTGTGTTGCAGATTGCAAGAACGTCACAAGATCTTCACGATCTTTGGCATTTTTCATCCGCTGGATTGGCATTTTTGTTCCGGGCGTAACCTTGTCAGGCCCTTCTTCAAATAACTGGTTAATCGTTGCTGCACTCCAAACAATATCAGATGTCTGTAATGCTTTTGAATAGGGATAGCCTTCAAGTCCACCAGCCTGCCGACCAAACACACCAAACAGGCTCGGTCCGGCGCGGCGTTTACCATCAGCCTTTAAAGTATGGCAAACGCTGCATTTACGCGCAAATTGACGCTCACCATTGCTAACTTCCTGTTTTGGGTGAAACCGGCGCGCCGGGCCGGGCTTTTCCAAAAATTCGGGTGGAAATTCAAAAATCGGCCAGCGTGTTATAAAATCATCAAGACCCGCAACCATCAACGACTGCGCATCTGGCATAACAAGCAAGCTCCAAATCGGGCCATTGGCCGCATGGAAATCACGAATGACCGACCAGTCTTTGGTATCGGCAAGAAGCACCCGCCCCTTGGCGTTGCCAAACCCCAAAAACCCCTCACCAGCATGGTAGAAAATCGATAGAACCGGCACACGTTCATCGCCAACGCGAAGCAATTCACGCTGATCTGACATGCGCGAAACGCTCATCACACCATCGGATGATCCAAATGCAACAATGTCACGCGCTTCATCAACGACAAAAACCGAGACGCTCCAGCCATTTTTCACGACACTGCGAAGATATTCATCATTTGCCAAGCGCCAATAGCGGATTTGGCCATCATATCCGGCACTGTAAAGAAACTGGCTATCATCGGAAAATTGAACCGCATTTACCGGCCCTTCATGCCCTGTGATGAACCGGACGCCCAATTCGGCCTTTTCCGGCCCCGCACCTAATGGCCAGATGCCGATTGATCCGTCCCAACTGGCCGAGGCAAGCATGCTATTATCGGCAGAAAAGGCAAGATGAACGATTTTGCCCTTATGGCCACGAAGGATAATCGGTTCAGCCGATTCATCGGTTAATTGGTCGGCTTTCCAGACAAGAACAAGACCATCATCACCGCCGGTGGCAAGCCATTTCCCATCAGGCGAAAACTGCGCTGTATTCAGCGCCGCTTCATGCCCGATTAAGGTCGATTTCTCGGCAATCTCATCGGCTGACCATAACACCGCCGAATAGTCAAAACTGGCGGTGACAAAATGTTTTCCATCAGGCGAAAGTGCCAAATCACGAACCGGCCCACCATGCGCGGTATAACGGTCAAAGGCAGACGCAGAGATTGGCAGCAAACCAATCAAACTCAGACATAGGAACAGCCAGCCCAAAGATGAGCTGGCTGCTTTAAAGATGGAGCGACACGATGACATTGAACACCTAAGCGTCAATAAACATCAGTTATTCAGCAGGCTTTGGGTTGGCTTTTTGGTCTTCTTCTTCAACCCAAAGATTATGGTGCTCTTTTGCCCAGTTGCGATCAACCATACCTGAATTCATCGCATCGAGAGCGCCTTCCATACCAACAGAACCGATATAGATATGCGCAACAATCATGGTCATAAGGCCAAGTGAGACCACACCATGCCAAAGCTGATTCATCTGCTGTTCTTGAAGCGGTGTGAAATCGGTTGGCAGGCTAAAGCCAATACTGTTCAACAAGGCGAATGTTTCCGCAAACATACTTGTCTGGAATGGGAACATCAGCGCAATGCCTGACATGCTGACCGAAAGGCCACCAATCATCACTGCCCAGAAAATGATCTTCTGACCGGCGTTGAATTTACGCGCTGGAGGATGAACGCCCTTGGCAAAGATACCGCCGCCCATGGCCAGCCATTTCAGGTCAAGCTTGTTCGGGATATTGTGGCGCACCCACAAAATAAAGGCTAGACCCAAACCAAGCATGAAGGCAAAAGCCAGATAATTATGCGCATATTTGCCAAATGTGGTGATGGTCGCAAAGGCGTCTTTGCCGATAATTGGTAAAAGAACATGACGACCATAAAGCAAGTTCAGGCCGGTTATTCCCAAAACCACAAACGAACCAGCCATCAGCCAATGGGCAAA
>DFSK01000176.1:6401-7176 GCA_002378605.1 Alphaproteobacteria bacterium UBA3439 | reverse complement strand
TCTTCGCTTCGCAATGGCGGCGACAGCTTGAATGCGGTGTTATAAGTGCTGATTGCCAGTTCATTGAGCAAGAAATAGGGGGGGGATGTATCGGCGGTAACGGCCAGGCCTTCAGCCTTGGCTTGGCGAACGGCCTCGATTCCGGCGCGCGTTGAGATATGCGCAACATGATATCGGGCTTCGGTACGGCGAAGCAGATGCAGATCACGATCAATGATAATCACTTCAGCTTCGCTAGGGCTGCCAATCAGGCCAAGCCTAGTTGAGGTCTCACCTTCATTCATTTCGCTATTTGCGGTTAGCGCATGATCTTCACAATGCTGAATAAATGGCTTGTCGAGCATGCTGCTATAGGCAAGAAGTCGGCGCATGATCAAGCTGTCATCAATTGATGTTGTGCTGTTGGTAAAGCCAATGGCACCCGCTTCGGCCATCAGCCCTAATTCAGCCATTTCCTTGCCAGCCAGTGATTTTGTTGCAGCGCCATAGGCATAAAGACGAGAGCCGCCAATGCGCGAGGCACGAAGACATAGCGAATCAATGGCGCTGGCCTCATCAATGACCGGCCGTGTGTCTGGCAGACAGGCCAATGCGGTAATGCCGCCATTGGCAGCAGCGGCCAAAAGTGTGGCAAGGCTTTCTAGATGTTCTGATCCCGGATCAGCTGGTTGGACGCGCATATCAACAAGGCCGGGCGACAGGCAAGATGATTTGCAATCAATTACCTGTTCAAATCTACCTGTTTTTGGCGGTGTGCCAATCCCGATAGCGTCAA
>DFSK01000176.1:0-6035 GCA_002378605.1 Alphaproteobacteria bacterium UBA3439 | reverse complement strand
AACGGATTGCGGTCATGTTTGCCTCGTTACCAAAGCTTCAAGACAGGCCATGCGGGCGGCAACGCCCATTTCCACCTGCGTGCGGATCAGGCTTTTTTCCACATCGTCAGCCGTCGCCGAGTCAATTTCAACGCCGCGATTCATTGGCCCTGGATGCATAACCAGGGCTTTTGGCGCGGCGCGCATCAATTTTCCACTATCAAGGCCAAACAGGTTGAAATATTCGCGCTGTGACGGCGTTTCGGTTCCTGCCATACGTTCGGTCTGCAGGCGCAGCATCATCACAATGTCACAGCCTTCAATGCCAGCCTCGAAATCAGTATAGACCGAAACGCCCATATTGCCGATATCGGCAGGAAGCAGCGTAACCGGACAAACAAGTCGCAGCTCGGCACCAAGCGTGCCCAGAAGATGGATATTTGATCTGGCGACACGGCTGTTGGCGATATCGCCGCAAATGGCAATTTTCAGCCCCTCAATGCGGCCAATGCGCCGGCGAATTGTCAGCGCGTCAAGCAAGGCTTGTGTCGGATGTTCATGGCGGCCATCACCGGCATTGATCACCGCCGCATCAACATGCTGGCTTAGCAACAGCGCCGCGCCTGAACAATTATGGCGGATCACCAGAATGTCAGGATGCATCGCATTCAGCGTTGTTGCCGTATCAAGAAGCGTTTCGCCCTTTTTGACCGATGATCCGGCAACTGAAATATTGAGAACCGATCCGCCAAGCCGTTTGGCGGCAAGCTCGAAAGAAACGCGGGTTCGCGTTGAGTTCTCATAAAATAGATTAATGATGGTTTTGCCCTTGAGCGCGTCGCTAACCCCTTCATGGGGATTGTCGGCAAACATATGGCCGCGATCGAGCAGGCTTCGGATTTCAATGGGGGACATGCCTTCAATGCCAAGCAAATGCCGGCTGGTCAGGGCGACAGGGCCGGTTGTTTCGTGCGACTGAACGCCTTTGGAGTCCCGCTTGCTCATGAAGCCAGTTTATTACCGTAACCGGTCGCGCTGGTCTAGCTTTAAATGCAAGATTGAAAAACCAAAAGGCAGGCCTTTTAGTCGTTTGTGCTTGGCGATGGGGACTGGTTGCGGGCGGCCTCGTCATTGATCGCATCAAGTGCCGATTGCAAAATCCAGCAGGCAGCAAGCGCGTCGCGGCGTACGGCGCGTTTCGCACGGGTCATATCGGCGGCGATCATTGCGCTTTCCACAGCCCGCGTTGACAGCCTTTCATCTTGAAATGCAATCGGCATATCCCTGATTTTCATCAGCGCATGCGCAAAGTCACGAACCGAATCACATCGGGGGCCAATACTGCCATCCATATTCACTGGCCAGCCAAGCACCAGCCCGCCAACTGATTCGCCATCAATTAGCTTGAACAGGGAATCGATATCGGGGGTGAATTTGGTGCGATAGAGAATTTTAACTGGTGAGGCGATTTTCAGCCCAGCATCGGACAAGGCAAGGCCGATGGTTTTCTTGCCAATATCAAGTCCAAGCAGGCGTTGACCTGTTGAAATCATCCCATTTACATCGTTTATCTTGCAGATTGTCATGCTGAGTGATAAGTCACCAATTGAATTTTTCCTAATAACAGCAAAAAGCACAGTGACATGTCCGTTGACAAGACCACAGTGGCAAAAATCGCGCGTCTAGCCCGTATTAATGTTCCAGATGAACGTCTTGAACCTCTTGCCGCCGAATTAAATGGCATTCTGAACTGGATTGCCGAACTTGACGAAGTAAATACCGACAATGTTGAACCATTGGCAAGCGTTACCGGCCATGCCTTGCCGATGCGCGATGATGTGGTGACCGACGGGAATCGTCTTGATGATGTCCTTTCCAATGTTCCAGAGGGCGCTAGCGGCTTTTTTGTCGTGCCAAAGGTTGTTGAATAATGTCTGATTTACTTGGTTTAAATGCGGTTGCAGCGCGGGATGCGCTGGATAAAAAAGCAATTTCAGCGGTTGAGCTTGCCACTGCTTATCTTGGCGCGGCTGAGGCCACGGCAGGGCTGAATAATTATGTGGCTTTGACGGCTGATCATGCGCTTGCAATGGCGGCTGAGTCGGATAAGCGCATTGCCTCTGGCGAGGCCGGCTTGCTTGAAGGACTGCCAATTGGTGTCAAGGATCTGTTCTGCACCAAGGGCGTCAGTAGCACGGCTTGCTCGAATATCCTCAAAGGATTTGTACCGCCTTATGAAAGCACTGTTACCGCCAATCTTTGGGCGGCTGGCGGGGTTATGCTTGGCAAATTGAATTGTGATGAATTCGCCATGGGGTCAGGCAATGAGACCAGCGCCTATGGGCCGGCAATCAATCCGTGGCAGGGCAAGGATAAAGTTGACCTTGTTCCAGGAGGATCGTCTGGCGGATCGGCATCAGCCGTCGCTGCGCGATCGGCACTTTTGGCCACGGGAACCGATACTGGCGGGTCAATTCGCCAGCCAGCAGCATTTTGCGGCGTCGTTGGTCTAAAGCCAACCTATGGTCGCTGTTCGCGCTGGGGCATTGTCGCCTTTGCATCGTCACTCGATCAGGCGGGGCCATTTACCCGCACGGTAGCTGATAATGCATTGATGATGACCGCAATGGCCAGCCATGATGCCAAGGACTCAACTTCAACACAGACTCCGCTTCAAGATTTGATCGGCGCTGTTGGCGATGGGGTTAAGGGCATGAAAATTGGCGTGCCGAAAGAATATGTCATGGATGGCATGGACAACGAAGTTGTCACTTTATGGGAGCAGGGACAGGCATGGCTTCGCGATGCAGGTGCCGAGCTGATTGATGTATCATTGCCGCATACCAAATATGCGCTGCCAGCCTATTACATCATTGCACCTGCCGAAGCATCATCAAACCTTGCGCGCTATGACGGTGTTCGTTACGGCATGCGGGTTGATGCTGAAACGCTTGACGGCATGTATGAGGCCACCCGCGCCGCCGGTTTTGGCGATGAGGTACAGCGCCGCATTATGATCGGCACTTATGTTTTATCCGCAGGCTATTATGACGCCTATTATCTGAAGGCGCAGAAAGTCCGCCGTCTAATCAAGGCTGATTTTGACGCGGCTTTCCAGACCGTTGATGCGCTTCTTACCCCTGCAACGCCATCAGCCGCATTTCCGGTTGGGCGCAAAATTGATGATCCGGTGACCAATTTCTTGAATGATGTCTTTACCGTGCCAGCCAATCTGGCTGGTCTTCCGGGGATTTCGGTTCCCGGCGGGGTGACCAGCGACGGGTTGCCACTTGGGTTACAGGTGCTTGGCCGGCCGTTTGATGAGGCCAGCCTTTACCGTGTGGCCGGTGTTCTTGAACAGGCAGCCGGATTTACCATGACACCAGCACGCATGGCAGGAGGCGCAGCATGAGCGATCTTGTAACAGGACGCACCGGAGATTGGGAGGTCGTTATCGGCCTTGAGGTTCATGCGCAGGTAAGCAGCAAAGCGAAATTATTTTCAGGCGCATCAGCCAGTTTTGGATCGGCGCCAAATGAAAATGTGTCGCTTGTCGATGCGGCGATGCCGGGCATGCTGCCTGTCATTAATCGGGAATGCGTCTATCAGGCTATTCGCACCGGTCTTGGCCTAAAAGCGCAAATCAATCTAACAAGCGTTTTTGACCGCAAAAATTACTTTTACGCTGATCTGCCGCAAGGATATCAGATTAGCCAGTTCAAAGACCCCATTGTTGGCGAAGGCTCATTGCGGATCGTTATGGCCGATGGTAGTACACGCGATATTGGCATTGAACGGCTGCATCTCGAGCAAGATGCCGGCAAATCAATGCATGATCAGCATCCAACAAAAAGCTATATTGACCTGAACCGTACCGGCGTTGCCTTGATGGAAATCGTCTCGCGGCCTGATATGCGCTCAGCTGCCGAAGCGGCCGCCTATGTCCGCAAATTGAGGTCTATATTGCGCTATCTCGGCACTTGTGATGGGAATATGGAAGAAGGCTCGCTTCGTGCCGATGTGAATGTGTCTGTGCGTCGTCCAGGTGGCCCGCTTGGCACACGAACCGAGACCAAAAACCTGAATTCGCTTCGCTTTATTCAGCTGGCGATTGATCATGAAGTCGCCCGCCAGATCGAAATCATCGAAGATGGCGGCACGATTGATCAGGAAACCAGATTATTTGATACCGCCACCGGGGCAACACGGACAATGCGAAGCAAAGAAGATGCGCATGATTACCGTTATTTCCCTGATCCTGATCTGTTGCCGATGATTGTTACCCAAGACGAGGTCGACGCGCTTGCTTCGGCATTGCCGGAATTGCCCGATGATATTCGTGACCGGTTGATGGGCGAATATGGGTTATCGGCCTATGATGCGGCAGTTATCACCGAAGAGCGTGACACTGCGCGATATTATGAAGCTGCCAGCGATGGTCGTGATCGCAAGCTTGTTGCCAATTGGATGACGGTTGAGCTGTTTGGGGCGCTGAATAAATCAGGCAAAAGCCTTGAAAATTGTCCAATCACCCCTGAAAAACTTGGCGAGCTTGTCGGTTTGATAAGCGATGGTACGATTTCGGGGCGTATTGCCAAAGATGTGTTTGCAGATATGTTTGAAACCGGCAAGGGGGCTGCGGCCATTGTCGATGAAAAGGGTTTGAAGCAGGTGTCGGATAGTGGCGCGATCGAGACATTGATTGATCAGGTGCTTGCCGCCAATCAGGACAAGGTCGATGATTATCGTGGCGGTAAAGACAAGCTGTTTGGCTTTTTCGTTGGTCAGGTGATGAAAGAATCTGGCGGTCAGGCCAACCCAGGTATGGTCAATCAGATTTTGCGAAGCAAACTCGACGGCGCGTGATCAAAAACGCGATTTAAATATCGGCGCGGCGCGCGGCCTCCCTTGGTGGCGCGTCGAGCGCATCCCAATAAGGCACTGGCTGATAAAGCGAACGAAGATAGGCCAGAAATGCGTCAATCTTCGGAATCGAATGGCGGCTTGGAACGGTGACAGCATGGATCGGGTGGTCTTCCATAACCAGTTGATCCAAAACCGTGGTTAAGGATTCGTCACGAAGGTAATCGGCCGTCATGTAATTGGGAAGCATGGCAATGCCGCCATCATTCAATACAGCGCGAATAATGGCATCACCATTATCAGCCATGATATTGCCGCGAACGCGGATGGTGCTTGGCTTGCCATTATCATCTTTGAAATGCCAAAAATTGCTGCTGCTTGTGGCGCTTTGCGTAATCAATTGATGCCGTTCCAGATCATTTGGATTTGCCGGCATGCCATTTTCTGCGAGATATTTTGGTGTTGCGACAAGGCGGCGGCTATTGGGTGCAAGTTCGGTATAGACAAGATGGTCATGGTCGCTTTGTGGGGAAATCCTGATCGACAGATCAAAGCCTGAACCAATCATGTCATTCGGAATATCATTGCCCTTTAACTCGATTGTTAAATGCGGGAACTGCCTTAAAAAGGCGGGCAGATGCGGGGCAACATGGCGGTGCGCAAAACCGGGTGGGGCTTCGACGCGCAAATGCCCCTGAACGGCGCCGCTGGCGCTTCGCGCTTCGGCATCAGCCTTGTCAAGATCAGCCAGAATTTGCCGACAATTTTCCAGATAGGATGCGCCAACTTCGGTAAGCGCTATGTGGCGGGTGGTGCGGGTAAAAAGCTGTGTACCAAGCCGGTTTTCCAGGGCAGCGATATGTTTTGAAACCGCCGATGGCGACAGCCCAAGCTGGCGCGCGGCACCATTTAGCGCATTGGCTTCGGCGACCGCCAGAAAGATGCGCATTGATGCCAGTTGATCCATCGTGATTTTTCTCAAAGTCAGGGTTGTTTGGCCGCGATTTTCGACCATGCGTTTAAGGTGGCGCATTTTGACCTGTTTTGGCAATGTCAAAACCGGCAAAAAGGTAATTTTGGTATTTGACAGTCAGAGAAATCAAAGCTAGAGAAAGGGCAGCATACGCCGTGTATTGTGAACATGGGAGCTGGCCAAGACTTTACCGGCCGATCCTGTGACCCCGGCGGGGGGG
>DFSK01000098.1:7107-9722 GCA_002378605.1 Alphaproteobacteria bacterium UBA3439 | reverse complement strand
TTACTTGTCATCCGGTTCACTTTATAGTGCCGCCACATGTTTTTGAACAGAAACCCGCGCAAGGATTCCAGATCAGCCGCCATGCCTGATGAAAAGCCGATAACCGGCATTTTATGATTGCGGATATCATCAGCATGCTTGGCCTGTAATGCCGCCAAATTATCCGTAGATACGCCAAGCATATCCTCGACAAACACCGAAATTAACCGACGCACCAATTCATGGGTGATGCGGCCCAATTCTAAATTGCCATGATTTTTTTCGATGTCTAAAAGCGCCTTTCCCACCTGTGGCAATGGCCGGATATCGTCAATGCTGAACAGGCCTGCACGAAGCGCATCGTCAAAATCATGCGAAAGATAGGCAATATCATCGGCCAGATTCGCCAGCTGCGCCTCGGCTGATGAATGGCGCTCTAGCTGTAAATCCATATCCTTATCAATGGCGATAATGGCTGGGCGAAGCGCGGTACGATTTTTTATGGCGCCATGATGCTTTACAACGCCTTCAAGGGTTTCCCATGACAGGTTCAACCCATCAAAACCGGCATAGCGCTGTTCAAGCTGGGTTAGAACCCGAACCGTTTGCTCATTATGGTCAAAACCGCCATGGTCGGCCATAAGCCGGTCAAGCGCTTCTTCGCCAGCATGGCCAAACGGCGTATGACCCAAATCATGAGCAAGCGCCACGGCTTCGGCCAGATCATCATTCAGCCCAAGCGCGCGTGCCATCGATCGTGCGATTTGCGCAACCTCAAGTGAATGGGTCAATCGCGTTCGGAAATAATCGCCCTCGTGATAGACAAAGACTTGGGTTTTATGTTTCAGCCGCCGAAATGCGCCTGAATGGATGATGCGGTCACGGTCGCGCTGAAACGGTGTGCGGCTGGTCGGGGATTGATGTTCCTGCTCGTCCAGAAAACGGCCCCGACTTGCCGGCCCATGACAGGCATAGACCGCGAGGGTACGATGTTCGATATTTGCAGTCACATTGCACCTGTTCATTAATATGCCTTGGCGGCGTCCCCACAAACCGATGGCTGGCGATGCCATTCGTGGTAAATGCTGCCCAGATTTCAGTCTAATGTAGGCGTTGCCGCAAAAAACCGCAATCGTCACGCAGGGCAATCAACAGGGTTTCTGCCTTGGCTTATCTGTTGACCTTGATTTGCGGTCAATCTGGGGCCATATTCAAACAAGTAAAAAGGCAATGACGCGCCTTTTGGGTCACCGTCCCGCAGGCAATCAGAAATAGGCAGTCAAATGAGCGAACATAGCAATCTGGAAACCAGCGCACCCACTGCGACACAGCCAAATGCTGGCGTGTTCGGCCTAAGCTTGTCAGCGGCTGAACGTATTACGCATATGCTGAGTGGTGAGCCCGAGGGTAGTTTTTTCCGCGTTGCGGTGCTTGGTGGTGGCTGTTCGGGCTTTCAATATGATTTCAGCATTGACCAAAAGCGCAATGATGATGATATCGTATTTACCGCGCACGGGGTGGATGTGGTTGTTGACGATATGTCGATCGAGCTAATTGACCATGCTGAATTGGACTATGTGCAAGATTTGATGGGATCATATTTTGCCGTGACCAATCCGAACGCAACCGCATCTTGCGGCTGCGGTACGTCTTTTTCTGTTTAACCATCATGCGTATTGCCAGTTGGAATGTGAATTCAATCAAGGCGCGGCTAGATATTGTCACCGGCTGGCTTGCCAGTGATACATGCGATGTGCTGCTGATTCAGGAAACAAAATCGCAGGATGTAAATTTCCCAATTGATGCGTTTCAGGCGATGGGGTGGCATGTCGCTATTCATGGCCAAAAAAGCTACAATGGTGTTGCGATTGCAAGCCGGTTTCCGTTGGAAGATGTGGTCATGGGGCTGGAAGGCGATGCCGAAGATGAACAGGCACGCTATATGGAAGCCACAATCAATGGCTTTCGGGTCGCAACGATTTATTTGCCGAATGGCAATCCGGCACCGGGCCCAAAATTTGACTATAAACTTGGCTGGATGGCGCGTCTCGAAGCGCGTGCCTTGGCTTTGCTAAGTGATGAAAAGCCGGTGATCCTTGGTGGTGATTTTAACGTCATTCCCGATGATATTGATTGCTATGATCCTGCAGGCTGGGCTGGCGATGCCTTGACGAGACCAGAAAGCCGAAATGCGTTTCGCAGCCTTCTTCATAAAGGGTATGCTGATGCGCTTCGCAGCCTGAATCCGACTGGCGTTTTCTATAGCTATTGGGATTATCAAGCCGGAGCATGGCAGCGCGATCATGGCGTGCGGATTGACCATCTATTGCTATCACCAGAAGCGCTTGACCGACTTGAAGATGTTGGGATTGATCGGGCGCCGCGCGGGTTGGAAAAACCATCTGACCATACCCCGATATGGTGCCAGCTTCGCGCCTAGTTGCCAAAAATCACGATAGTGCCAACGAAAAAAGCCGGATCGAATTGATCCGGCTTTTTGGTTTTTTGGTGAGGCGTTAAATATCAGCATACATATGGGTTTCGGCTTTGCCGCCCGGGTGGGTCAAAGCGCCCTTCTCGGCTGAACCAACGGTTTGCGCATATTTCCAAATGGCACCAGCATTGTAATCGGTACC
>DFSK01000098.1:4630-6858 GCA_002378605.1 Alphaproteobacteria bacterium UBA3439 | reverse complement strand
GCACCAGCATTGTAATCGGTACCCCGCGGTTTCCATGCGGCCCGCCTCTTTGCTAGCTCGGCATCATCAAGGTCAACTTCAATCGTTCCTGTTTCGGCGTCAATGACGATGATGTCGCCATCTTGCAACAGGCCAATCGGCCCGCCAACTGCAGCCTCAGGCCCGACATGGCCAACACAAAAACCGCGGGTTGCGCCTGAAAAACGACCATCAGTGATCAAAGCAACCGTATCACCAGCGCCCTGTCCATAAAGAGCTGCCGTGGTCGCCAGCATTTCGCGCATGCCAGGCCCGCCTTTTGGCCCTTCATAGCGGATTACCAAAACATCACCTTCTTGATAGTCACGGCGTTCAACCGCAGCAAAAGCGTCTTCTTCACAATCAAAACAACGGGCTTTGCCGGTGAATTTCAGTGCTTTCATGCCAGCGACCTTAACGATGGCGCCTTCAGGAGCAAGATTGCCGCGAAGGCCAACAACGCCGCCAGTCGGTGACAATGGCGCATCGGTTGTACGAACAACATCCTGATTGGTGGGGAATGTTACATCGGCCAGATTTTCGGCAATGGTTTTGCCGGTCACGGTGATGCAATCACCATGCAGGAACCCGCCATCAAGCAGGGTTTTCATCAAAACCGGAACGCCGCCAATTTCAAACATGTCACGCGCCACATAACGCCCACCCGGTTTTAGATCGGCAATATATGGGGTTTTTTTGAAAATTTCGGCAACATCATGAAGATCGAAATCAATGCCGCATTCAGATGCCAAAGCTGGCAAATGCAAACCAGCATTAGTCGATCCACCAGATGCCGCCACAACGGTTGCCGCATTTTCAAAGGCTTTGCGGGTAAGAATATCCCGCGGACGAAGATTGGCCCGCACAAGATCCATCACGATACGGCCTGAATGATAGGCATATTCATCACGCGATTCATAAGGTGCTGGTGCGCCTGCTGATCCGGGAATGGCAAGGCCAATCGCCTCAGAAACACAAGCCATTGTATTGGCGGTAAACTGGCCGCCGCATGACCCTGCGCTTGGGCAGGCAACGCATTCAAGCTCGTGCAAATCTTCATCAGACATATTGCCCGCAGCATGCGCACCAACAGCTTCGAAAACATCCTGAACAGTGACGTCTTTGTCTTTGAACCGGCCTGGCAGGATTGAGCCGCCATACATAAAGACCGATGGTACATTTAAGCGCGCCATAGCCATCATCACGCCGGGAAGTGATTTGTCACAACCAGCAAGGCCAACAACAGCATCATAACAATGGCCGCGAACGGTCAGTTCAATCGAATCAGCAATCACTTCACGGCTAACCAACGATGATTTCATGCCTGCATGACCCATGGCGATGCCATCAGTTACCGTGATGGTGGTAAATTCACGAGGGGTGCCGGCATGTTCACGAACGCCGCGTTTGGCAGCCTGTGCCTGACGCGCAAGCGCAATGTTACATGGCGCGGCCTCATTCCAAGTTGAAACAACGCCAACAAGCGGCTGGTTGATTTCTTCTTCGGTCATGCCCATCGCATAGTAATAAGAACGATGTGGCGCCTTTTCAGGGCCGATCGAAACATGGCGGCTTGGCAGATTGCTTTTATCAATTGGCTTGATGCTATCAGGCATTTTAAACTCTCCTTTAACGTAACGGGCCGCAAGCGACCCGATCAAATGGCTGTTTTTGGCTTAACCAAGCCGTTTCAAGGCGGCGGTTAGGCCATTTAGGCGTGTATTTTCCTCGTCGAGACGGCGGCGGTTTTCAGCCACAACATCCTCGGGGGCTTTGGCAATAAAACCCGGATTATCGAGCTTTCTTGAAATTTTTTCAATTTCGGCGGTAACCCCACCAATTTCTTTATTGAGACGCGCAGCCTCGGCGGTCAAATCCAGAATATCAGCAAGAGGAAGACCGATTTCCATACCATCGATACTGCCGCGGGCGCTGCCTTTGGCAAAGCTGTCGACAGGGGCGATGCCGTCAAGGCGCGCCAAACGCAACAAGGCGGCTTTTTGGTTGTCGATGGCGCGTTGATGAAGGTCGGTTATACCGCGCAAATGCAAAACCGGCTTGGCCGATAATGGAACATTCATTTCAGCGCGAATATAGCGAATTTCGGTAATAAGCTGGATCAAGAACCGCAATTCAATAACCGCACTGCCCTCATCCGCCTTAACCGGCTCAGGCCATTGTGCGGCAATCAACAGATCATCGCTTGCAAA
>DFSK01000098.1:0-4334 GCA_002378605.1 Alphaproteobacteria bacterium UBA3439 | reverse complement strand
GTCAGGAACGGCATGAACGGGTGAAGCAGGCGCAATGTGCCTTCCAAAATGGTGCTGGCCGTGGCGCGTGTTTCAGCCGCGGCATTGGCATCATCATCGTTCAGGCTTGGTTTGATAAGCTCGACATACCAGTTGCAATAGGAATTCCAGATGAAATGATAAAGCGCGTCAGCAGCTTCGTTGAACCGGTAAAGCTCGATTGCTTTGGTGGTTTTTTCAATCGCATCACTATATTCAGACACGATCCATTTATTGATTGGCTCCTTGACGCTTGATAGATCAATTGCCGCCGATCCGGTACAGCCATTCATCTGCAAAAAGCGACAGGCATTCCATATTTTGGTGGTGAAGTTACGGTATCCTTCAAGCCGTGTTGTCGACATTTTGATGTCACGGCCCTGCGCGGCCATCGCCGCTAGGGTAAATCTTAGTGAATCGGCGCCATATTGATCGATAAGTTCCAAAGGATCGAGAACATTGCCCTTGGATTTCGACATTTTCTGGCCTTTTTCGTCGCGAACCAGCGCATGGATATAGACTTCGCGGAACGGCACTTCACCATCCATGAAATGCATGCCCATCATCATCATGCGGGCAACCCAGAAAAAGATGATATCAAAACCGGTAACAAGAACATCACCCGGGTAATAGCGTTTCAATTCAGCGGTATTATCTGGCCAGCCAAGTGTTGAAAAAGGCCATAGACCACTTGAAAACCATGTGTCCAAAACATCGTTGTCGCGGGTTAGTTCGACCGCCTTGCCATAATGTTTGCTTGCCGAAGCCACAGCCTCATCTTCATTTGCCTCGACAAAAACCTGCCCATCCGGCCCATACCATGCTGGGATTCTGTGACCCCACCAAAGCTGGCGCGAAATACACCAAGGCTGGATATTGCGCATCCATTCAAAATAGGTCTTGTTCCAGCGTTCAGGCACAAATTTCGTGCGCCCATCTTCAACCGCCTTGATCGCTGGCTGGGCCAGCTGTTCGGCATTTACATACCATTGATCCATAAGCCACGGTTCGATCACAACGCCCGAACGGTCGCCATGCGGCACCACATTATCTAGAATTTCTTCGCGTACCAGCATGCCTTCAGCGTCAAGATCTGCCAGAATCTGGCGGCGGGCATCATACCGGTCAAGCCCCTGATATTTTGTTGGAATTTCTGAAATTGATTCCATTGAGGCCGTTGCGGTCATCAAATTGATTAACGGCAAATCATGCCGACGGCCAACCTCGAAATCGTTGAAATCATGCGCTGGTGTGATTTTAACCGCGCCTGACCCTTTATCCATCTTGGCGTAATCATCGGCAATGATCGGGATTGGCCGGTTTGATAATGGCAGAATGGCCATTTTGCCAATCAGATGTTGATAGCGTTCATCTTCAGGATTAACCGCGACAGCACCATCGCCAAGCATCGTTTCAGGACGCGTTGTGGCAATAGAAATATATTCATTTTCAGTGCCTTCAATCCTGTATCTAATGTGCCACATTGAACTTTTCTGTTCAATCTGTTCGACCTCAAGATCGGAAATGGCCGTCATCAGCTTTGGATCCCAATTCACCAGACGCTTGTCACGGTAAATCAGCCCTTCACGATGCATTTGCACAAATGTTTTGATCACTGCAGCCGAAAGTCCGTCATCCATGGTAAAGCGTTCACGCTGCCAGTCAGCCGACGCCCCCAGGCGGCGAAGCTGTTTATGAATCATGCCGCCAGATTCGGCCTTCCATTCCCAGATCTTTTCGACAAAACCATCTCGCCCGAGATCACGGCGGTTGATGTTCTTTTCAGCAAGTTGACGTTCAACAACCATTTGCGTTGCAATGCCAGCATGATCAGTGCCCGGTTGCCACAATGCGTCGCGCCCAGCCATACGATGATAGCGGATCAGCAAATCTTGCAAGGTAAAGGTCAGCGCATGCCCCATATGCAGGCTGCCAGTCACATTTGGCGGTGGCATCATTATTGTATAGGGGGGTGCGGATGACTCAGGCGTACAGGCGAAATGACCACTGTCCAGCCATGTTTCATACCAGTTTGCTTCAATGGATTTCGGATCATAGGTTTTGGCTAAAGTTGGCTCGGTCATGGTTCCAGATGGGTCATTCTCAGTGGTTGGACGACAAAATATCAGGCTTGCCCGACAATCGTCATATGAAAAGGCTTTTGTCATCAAGGCCTGATGACGCGTTTATTCCGGTTTATCGACAGGTTTTGTACGACTTTGTGGTGTGGCTTGCAACGCATCTTCAACCAAATTAGCCATATTCTCGTCAAGCCAATGGTCAATTTTGGCATGAAGCCGCTGGCGAAGGCTAGATTTTAGATCATCAAGTGAATCAGAAGATGGCTGATTCTGGCTTTGTTGATCGCTTTCACCCGTTGGCGTTAGCTGAGACGATGCCTGTGTTTTGGCGGTTTTTCCGGCCTGATCTGACCCGCTGGCATTTTGCCAATGCACTTTGGATGGCACAACGCTAGGGTTCATCACGATCTCGCTAAGGTCAATGATATCAGGAAGGTCGCAAACGCCATAGTGACGATTACGGGGCGATGCTTCAGCTGCTGCAGCTGATATGTCAGGCGAACGCCATACCACATTTTCAAGCGGCATTAATTTGCGGGATGAAGACAATATTTTGCGCGGTGCGGATACCGCCCTTACGGTTTCAAACATTCCGGATAGGCCGCTGAAAATTACCATCTAGTCGGGGATCGGCCTGCGACCAAATGGGAATGAATTGTAAAATGGCGATTGTGGCGGCGGCATATCGGCAAGTTGCCCCAAAACATCGCCAAGCCCCATCTGTTCGGCGGTCAGGCTGCCAATCGCTGCTTTCAGACGAAAGGCGGCCAGAAGCTGATTATGTTCAGCCGAAACAAGGCTTAATTCGGCGTCATTCACGTCTTTTTCGGCATCCAGTAGATCAAGCGTTGTCTTTTGGCCGAATTGCGCTTCGCTGGCGATCCCTTTGGCGACAAGGCGAAATGCGTCTATCTCGCTGGTAACCGCATCAACACGAATGGCGGTAGATTGCCAATTGCGAAAGGCTTCGCGCGCGGCAACTTCGGTTTTACGCGTTGCCTCGGCACGGTCTAATTTAGCCTGTTTGAAACTGGCGGCGATCCGGCGCGATGTTGAACTTGTCGCATTTGTAGACAAAAGCGGGGAAGAAAACACCAATTGCGCGGCAACTTCATCCCTGTCCAGAATTGTGCCAGTGCCGGTTTTTGTATTGGCAGAAACGCTGAAGCCCAAAGTCGGGCGAACCTTGGCTTGCAACGTGTTGAACGCCTGATCGGCAGCGCGTTCGGCCGCGATTGCGGCTAATATGTCAGGATGGCCTTCTTGCGCTTTTTTTTCGGCATCAAGAAGATCAATTGGTAAATCACCCGTGATCGACGGTTCGATGAAATCGCGGGCGTCTTTGCCAGTTAGTGACCGAAAATTGTCTTCGGCATTGGTCAATCTTGTTTCGGCAAGGATTGCATCTGATTGGGCGCGTGCATATCTGGCGCGTGCCTCGGCTAGTCTTGTCGGTGTAGCGGCGCCTGCGTCAACCCGAATTTTTGACGCATTTACATGGGCTTCAAGACGGGTGAGATTGCGGGCATGAAGTTTAACCTCGCGCCCGGCCTTCAAAACATTCAAATAGGCTTCGATCGTGCCAAGAATGACGCTTTGTTCGGTTTTGACGTAGATTGCCGATGCTTGTTGAAGATTGATTTCGGCAAGGCGCGTTTTTTCTTTGGTCTGGCCGCCATCATAAAGATTTTTTGACAGGGTAATGCCGGTCGATAGATATTGCGATTTGGTAAAACCCCGACCAGCCTTGCTGTCGATTTGGTTAACCGAACCGGTAGCGTTTAAACGCGCTGTTAGGTCGGTTGTTGATGTATTCGTTCCGATGGCTTCACGCGTTGCAAGCCAGCTTTGCCTTGCAGCGGCAAGAGCCGAAGAATTTTCAAGGCTTGCGCGTAGCGCGTCGTCAAGTGAGATGGCCAATGCTGGTGATGATGTTATTCCCATGCATCCGATGAAAAATGCTGCTTTGACGGTCTGGCGAATTTTCAGCTTAGACATGTCGCTTTTACCAATCATTTAAAAGGTGAATTCTGGCTTTTTGTTAAATTCATCAAGATTTGGAACGCAAGCATCAAAAAGTGATTTACGGGTGAAATTACCCCCCGACCGCGTCCATAAGCTGGCAACGCCAATCGGCGCACCATGCGGCCGGTAAACTGCAGCCAGTCGCCCCTTTGGTGCCAATTGTTGCAGCAGTGACTCTGGCATGGTTTCAACGCCGCCTTCAACCAAAAT
>DFSK01000082.1 GCA_002378605.1 Alphaproteobacteria bacterium UBA3439 | reverse complement strand
GGCAGATCAGGAAATGGCATTTTGCCCTTATGGACATGAAGCCGCCCCAATTCGGCACAACGATGCAAATGCGGGAACACCTTGCCCGGATTCAGCAGATGATCAGCATCAAATGCGCATTTCAGCCGCTGTTGCTGTTTCATATCATCTTCAGTGAATTGGATTCCCATCAGATCGCGTTTTTCAACGCCAACACCGTGCTCGCCGGTTAAAACGCCGCCCATTTCCACACAAGCCCGCAAGATATCAGCGCCAAAATCTTCGGCCCGTTGCAATTCATCAGGCTGGTTCGCATCAAACAGAATCAGCGGGTGAAGATTGCCATCACCAGCATGAAATACATTGGCAACGCGCAATCCATATTTTTGGCTAAGCGACGCCATCCGCACCATCATATCTGGCAGGCGGCGGCGCGGGATTGTGCCATCCATACATAAATAATCGGGGGAAATGCGTCCAACAGCGGGAAAGGCTGATTTCCGACCGGCCCAAAACAGATTTCTTTCTTCTTCGGAATTGCTGACCTTCAATGATGATGCACCGGCGCTATCCATAATTTTGGCAACACGGTCGATCAATGTATTGACCTCTATTTCCGGCCCATCAAGTTCGATAATCAGCAGCGCTGCCGCCCCACGCGGATAGCCAGCATTGGCAAAATCTTCAGCAGCGTTAATCGCCAGCCCATCCATCATTTCCATGCCAGCCGGAATTATGCCCGCGCCAATCACATCACCAACGGCCTTTGCCGCTGATCCGGTATCATCAAAACCGACAAGAAGCGCACGCTGGGTTGCTGGCTTTTGCAAAATCCGCAATGTCACTTCGCTAACAATGCCAAGCAAGCCTTCAGATCCGGTCATCACCCCCATCAAATCATAATCACCAGCGTCAAGATGCTTGCCGCCAAGTCGCAGAATTTCCCCTTCAATGGTGACAAGCTCGATTCCCAAGAGATTATTGGTTGTCAGGCCATATTTCAGACAATGAACACCGCCCGAATTTTCGGCAACATTGCCACCAACTGAACAGGCAATCTGGCTTGACGGGTCGGGGGCATAATAAAACCCGTCAGCCTGAACCGCATGGGTGATGGCCAGATTGGTCACGCCTGGCTGGGCAACGACACAACGATTCGCATAATCAACATCAAGGATCCGGTTAAATTTGCCAAGCCCGACAAGCACCGCATCAGCCAAGGGCAAAGCACCACCAGATAGCGATGTGCCTGACCCGCGAGGCACGACTTTGATGCCTTCGCCGTGACAATATTTCATGACGGCGGCAATTTGCTGAACGGTTTCTGGCAGAACCACGGCTAGGGGAAGCTGGCGATAGGCAGACAGACCATCTGCATCATAGGCGCGGCGCCCTTCAACCGAGTCAATCACACATTCGGCAGCGACCAATTTCCGAAGATCGCGACAAATGGTTTCGCGGCGATCAATAACGGCCTGATCTGGTTCTGGCATCTGCATGATTGACTCCTGAGTCTACATATCCTCGAAAAAACTGAAAGCGCCTGATTTATTCATGCCGCCCCGCAGAACAGGCCCGCCCTATGATGCAGAACAGCCGCAGGCGACGCAATCGGAAATACGGGCAAAAGAAACGGCCGGAAAACCCGACCGTGTCTTGGATATTCTTAAAGCTTTGGATAAGCGAACGGCGCAATGCGCCACGCAAAGCCTTAACCCTGACGAGCCTTGAGGCGCGGGTTCTTCTTGTTGATTACATATAATCTGCCGCGACGACGCACCACCTGACAATGACGATCACGCGATTTCAGCGTCTTGAGTGAACTAACAACTTTCATAATTTGGGGCTCCCAAATCGGCGGCCAAAGGCCTAAATGCTTAATAACGAGGCCGGAACCTAACACCGCCACGACCGAAGGTCAATCCTTGCATCGCGCTTTTCCCAAGCCTTTTTCGATCTTTTTATTTTCACCAGTCTAGCCTGCCGAAACACCGGTTCCCTGAAGGCCACAATAGCCATTTGGCACTTTGTGCAAATATTGCTGGTGATAATCCTCAGCATAGTAAAACTGGTCATTGACCGCGATCTCGGTTGTGATCTGGCCGAATCCGGCTTTTGCCAGCGCCTTTTGATATTGTTCGGCGCTGGTGGTGACAACCGCAAGATCATCATCATCCATGACAAAGATTGCCGACCGATATTGTGTGCCGCGATCATTCCCCTGCCGAAACCCCTGGGTGGGGTCATGCGCCTGCCAGAATGTCGTTAAAATACGGTCAAGCGCTAGCTTGGCAGGATCATAGACCAGCAAAACAACCTCGGTATGACCGGTCTGCCCGCTGCATGTCTCTTCATAGGTGGGGTTCGGCGTCACACCACCAGCATAACCAACCGCAGTGACATGAATACCGGGCAGCTTCCAAAACAGCCGTTCTGCACCCCAAAAACAGCCAAGGCCAAGGATAATCTGTTTCATCCCCTTCGGCACAGCGCCGGTCAAATCAGTACCAAGCACCGCATGATTGCCGCCAGCAAAAACAGCCGTACCGCGACCGGCCAATGCTTCATCAGCTGTTGGCAAACGGGATTTAAACGGATTATCGAAAAACATGATGCTTGTCCTTTATGGCAATCCAGCCATGTCTGTTAGCGACACGTCTACTGGTGGCAATGGCTAGTCGATCCGCAATGCCTCAACACCCGGCAGACGCTTGCCCTCAAGCCATTCAAGAAACGCACCACCAGCGGTTGATACATAGGAGAATTGGTCATTCACCCCGGCATTTGCAAGAGCTGCCATTGTATCGCCGCCACCAGCAACGCTCATCAAGCCGTCTCTTTGCGTTTTCGCCGCAACAGCACAGGCCAATGCCGTGGTCGCCGCATCAAAAGGCGGAATTTCAAATGCGCCCATTGGCCCGTTCCAGACAATCGTCGAACAGCGATCAAGAAAGGCTGTTGCCGCCGCCACCGATTCGGCGCCGGCATCCAAAATCATTTCGCCATCCGCAACATCGTCACTGCTGGCAAGGCGATGCGCGGCCCCAAGTTTGAATTCAACCGCGACAACCACATCCTTGGGAAGCAGGATCTGGCAATTATACGCTGCGGCAACATCCATGATCCGGCGCGCCGTATCCACCATGTCAGGTTCGGCAAGCGAGGCACCGATTGGCTTTCCTTGCGCCAACAAAAATGTATTGGCCATCCCCCCGCCAAGCACCAGCCCGTCAACCTTGGTGACAAGATTTTCCAACAATGCCAGCTTTGACGATACTTTGGCACCGCCAACAACAGCACCAAGTGGGCGCACCGGCGATGATAGCGCCGCATTCAATGCCTCAAGTTCGGCCGCAAAAGACCGCCCAGCCGCTGATGGCAGCAAGCGCGGTAAGGCATCAACCGATGCATGCGCCCGATGCGCACAGGAAAAAGCGTCGCCAACATAAAGATCACCAAGCGCAGCAAGACTTTTGGCAAAGGCCAGATCATTCGCTTCTTCTTCGGGGTAAAAGCGCAGATTTTCCATCATCAGAATGTCACCGGCTGCCAAAGCTGCCACGGCCTTTCGGCCACCAGGGCCGATAACGTCACTTTCGACCGGCACCGGCTGGCCAAGAATACCAGCCATTGATTGCGCCACTGGCCGTACAGTCAGAGCTGGCACAAAAGTGCCTTTCGGACGGCCAAAATGGGTTAGCACAACAACTTTTGCGCCGCGTTTGAGAAGGGATTGAACCCCCGGCATGACACGCCGGATACGGGTATCGTCGCTAACCACCCCATCGGCAAGCGGAACATTAACATCGAGTCGAAGCAACACGGTTTTGCCCGCGACATCCATCTGGTCTGCAAATTGGAAATTAGCCGTCATAATCGCAAGCCTTTGGCAAAATGGTCGGGTGACCGGTTCAGTTCGGCCTTAGGAAGTACCCAAAACGGGCGTAAATTGCAAGATTGCTAACTGCGCTTTTGCCGACGATCAAATATCACAACCATATGCGCAATGATTTGGCGATTGCTTGCTAATTCCTAGCCCTGCGCTATCATGCCGCTAATCGAGAAAACCTTTTTTTATAAAGAAATATTGCCATGCCGAAAGCCCAAAACAGCCCAAGGGCCAAGCGTCAAAACCTGTCGGCAAAAAGCGAATTCTGGTCCGGCGTTCGTGATGAAGTGCCCCTTATTTTTGGCGTGGCTCCCTTTGGCCTTGTGTTCGGGGTTCTTGGCATCGAAAGCGGCCTGACCCCTTTGCAAACAATTATGCTGTCAAGCATCCTGTTTGGCGGTGCCAGTCAAATCGTGTTTGTCCAGTTATGGGCGGCCGGTGTACCTGCCTTGATTGTTGGCGGATCGGTTTGCGTGATTAATGTGCGCCATGTTCTCTATAGCGCATCGGTCGCCGCCTATTTACGCCCCTTGCCCTTGCGGTGGCGCATTTTACTGGGCTATTTGCTAACCGATGAGGCCTATGCCATCTCGATCAAGCGGTTTCGACATGAACCGCCTGGCCCCAATCAGCATTTTCACCTTCTTGGAAGCGGCATGCTGCTATGGACAAGCTGGCAATTCGCAACGATTTTTGGCGTTCTTGTTGGCGGCACCATTCCCGAATCATGGTCATTGTCATTCGCCATCCCGCTTACCTTCATCGCTGTTGTTGCGCCGATCCTGAAAACACGCGCCGATCTTGCCGCGGTAATAACCGCCGCAAGCATCTCGATAATCGGCCAACCATTGCCGTGGAATTCATGGCTTATCATCGCTGCCATTGGCGGCATTTTGGCGGGCTGGCTTGTCAGCCGTCTTAACCGCCAAGCAGGAGTCGCATCATGATCTGGCTGGTAATGATTGCGACAGGCCTGTTTACCTTTGCAACGCGTTTTATCATGCTCAGCAATATCATTGGCAACCGGCCGCCACCATGGCTTGTCGATGCATTGGGATTTGTGCCAATTGCTGTTTTAACGGCGATTATCGCCCCTGCCATATTGCTTGATCCGGCAAACCAAACGATTGCCCTTTGGGACAATCCACGCCTATTTGCCGCCATTCTAGCGATTATTGCGGCCTTGATTACGCGGCAGATGATTACCACTATTGCCGTTGGCCTTGTCGCGTTATGGATTCTTCAATGGGCAATGTGATTGCCAGGCCAGCACAGCCACAAGCCTGATCAGCCTAGGCTTTTAACCCGCTATCAACGGCAAGCTGATCACAAATCTTTGCCATTTCCAGATCAAGCGCGGTAACGCCGCCACAAGAATGCGTTGCCCACCGAATCGTGACCTGACGATACCGATTGTGAAATTCGGGATGGTGATTGGCGCGTTCGGCCATCAGGGCAACCCGTCCCATAAACCCAAAAGCGGCGTTAAAATCCTTAAAGATATATGTTTTTTCAATGATTTGAAGAGACTCATCTTCTGACGTCAATTGCCAGCCCTGTTCAGTTTCAAGACTAGCGATAATCGCGGCCCGATCGAGGGGGTTATTCATATCTATATGCCCTTTCCTGCCACAACCAGCATTGACCGCGGCCATCATTGCATGGCAAGCCGCATGTCGCAAATAGAGCCGGCAAGCCGGCTATCATTGCAATATAACCAAAACAGCCTAAAGTTTCACCCATGTCAAAAACCTTATTGATCATTGCCCATACACCATCGCCAAATACGGCCGCGCTTGCCAAGGCGGGGCTTGATGCCTGCCTTGGTTATGATGGCTATGATCACTGTGAAATCAAGACACGCTGTCTCTCGCCCTTTGATGTCACCAGCCCCGATCTATTGGCCGCCGATGCTGTCATCATCGGCACAACCGAGAATATTGGATATATGGCTGGCGCGACCAAGGACATGTTTGATCGCTGCTATAATGACTGGCTGGGCAATAGCGATGCAAAGCCAGTTGCAATCTATATCCGCGCCGGATTGGACGGCACGGCAACAAAACGCGCTCTGACAAGCATTTGTGGCAGCCTGAAATGGCGGTTGGTGGCCGAACCTGTGATCCTGCATGGCGATTGGAATGACGCATTTTGCAAAGAGGTTGGCGATCTATGCCTTGGATTGGCAGCTGGATTGGATGCTGGCATCTTCTGAGCTGATGGCCGCGCTCATCATGGCTATGCTAGTTGGTTTTTGGCATTTCCATTGAACCTGTTGAGGATGAATGCGTGCCGTGTGACTGTGCTTCTGGTGAATGCGGGGCGGATATTTTCAAATCTGCAGGGCGTTTGGCAAGGCCAGTTACTTTGACCTTTCCCGCCGTTTCAAACACCAAAGTCACGTCGTAATTTTCGTCAACGGTCAATGGCGCTTTTAACCCGATCAACATCACATGAAACCCGCCGGGAGCCAATTGGATGGTCGCACCAGCCGGAATATCAATGCCGCCGTCAATCTGCCGCATTTTCATAACGCCATTTGTAACCGCCATTGTGTGAAGTTCGGTTTTGCGGGCAAGGCTGCTTTCAACATCCAGCAACCGGTCAGGCATGGTGCCATGATTTGTGATCGACAGATAGGCCGCGCTGCTCGGCATTGACCCAATCGTGGCCCGAAATTGCAGGGCCCCAATCTTAAGATCAGACGCCAATGCCGGTGACAGCATCACCAGACAAACAAAGCCAGCGGCAAATATCCGTTGCAGATTCAAAGACAGCATAAAATCACCATTCATTCACCACGGACGGTCTAGCCGCAGCTAGCCATTGCCAAGCCGCTTGATCTCATCAATCGAAGACAGGCCAAGCTGGGCCATTACATCACGCACTTCTTCCAAAAGGATTGAGGCCGCATGTTCGCCACCTTTTTTGCCAAGCGCGGCAACGGCATACATGAAACCACGGCCAACAAGGGCAAAATCAGCACCAGCCGACAATACCCGCACAATATCAAGCCCCGACATGATGCCACTATCGACAATCAGCGGTATATCCTTACCAACCGCTGCGCGAATGGCTGATAGCTGTGCCAATGGTGGTGGTGCCGCATCTAACTGGCGGCCACCATGATTTGAGACGACAATTCCGTCAACGCCAAGCTTGACCGCCCGCGCCGCATCTTGCCCATGAAGAACACCTTTGAGATAGATTTCGCCATCCCATTGCGCCCGGATTTCAGCAAGATAATCCCAGTCAAGCGAGCCGTTTAACTGATCACCAATGAATTTCGTGATGCCCATCGTGCCATTATTTTTGGCATAGGGTTCCATATTGCGAAAGCGCGCCCCGCCATTTAGCAAGGTCCGCACGGCCCATTCTGGACGAAGCATGCTTTGCCAGATAACCCGCGGCGAAAAGGCCGAATTACCACGGCTGCCTAGCGGCGCACCCGCAATCCGCATACGTTCACGGCGGCTTGGTGATGGCACATCAGCGGTCACAACCAATGTTGTATAGCCGCAGCTTTTGGCACGCCGAAGCAAATCACGCATCAAATCGCGGTCACGCGGGGCATAAAGCTGAAACCAGCCCATTTCACCCGCAGATTCGGCTACCATTTCGATCGATTCACCGGCCACCGTGCTAAGCGTATAGGGAAAACCATGTTTTTTGGCAGCGCGGCCAATAATCGATTCAGCCCCGGGCCAGATCAGTGATGACAGGCCAATTGGCGCAGCACCAAATGGTGCTTTAAATATTTTCTTGCCAAGCTTGGTTGTAAGATCGGGATTGACCCGCCCTCGCATAAATTGCGGCGTCAGCTCAATCGAGTCGAGAAATGCCCTATTCTCGTCTTTGGCGCGATCATGGCCCGTTCCTGAATCAAGATAGGCAAACACAAATTTTGGAATGCGTTTTGACGCAGGCTTTTTCAGATCCGATAAGCGCGGATATTTATTCATCAAATCCATGATCTATTCGCCGTACTAGCCTCTAAAACGGGCAATTGCCCCTTGAACAACACAAACTGACGCCCTCGCCCAAGAGGGCATCAGACTATTTTGCTGACTTCAAATAGGCAATTACATTGGCAATGTCGCTTTCTTTTTTCAGACCAGCAAACGACATTTTGGTGCCTTTTAGATATGCTTTTGGCTTGGCAAGGAAGCCGGCCAAAGTTGCCTCATCCCAAACCAGACCTGATCCGGCCATCGCTTTCGAATATTTGAACCCGTCAACAGCGCCAGCTGCACGGCCAACGATATTGACCAAATGCGGGCCAGATTTATTCTTTTCTTGGTCAACATAATGACAAGCTTTGCATTTCTTGAATACTTTTTCACCCGCAGCTGCATCGCCAGCCTGTGCCGGAGCTGCTAAAAGAAACCCTGCCGCTGCCGCGGCAATAAAAACATAATTTTTCATAAAATCCTCACTGCGTTCCACAAATTAGTCAGATCTGTTTACAGGGTTTGGCGGCGCTATACAATAACCTGCGCTGTCTTGCCGCGACCCTAAATTTCCGGCAAACTATTGCAAGTTTCTAATCTTCTGGTAAGCAGCGTCATCAAATCCCTGATGATCTGCGTCAACGAGGCATCAATGTCACCCAAAGCCAAACGGTTATCAATCATCGCGGCGATCGCAGCATTGGTTGGAATTGCGGCCATGCTTGTGCTTGGCGCGCTTCGCGACAATATCGTTTTTTTCTACACGCCAACCGAAATCACCACGTCAGGAACAAAGGCGGGACAGGCTTTGCGGCTTGGTGGGCTGGTCAAAGATAACAGCGTCGAGATTGACGGATTGCAATCTGTTTTCACGGTTACTGATGGCACAACCGAAATCACCGTTCGCTATGACAATGCATTGCCAAGCCTATTTCGCGAGGGCCAGGGCGTCGTTGCCGAAGGGTCGCTTGCCAATGGTCAATTTATCGCGACCAATGTTTTGGCCAAACATGATGAAAATTACATGCCTGCCGAAGTTGCTGAAAAGCTGAAAGATACGGGTGTCTGGAAAGGCGGCAAAGCCGAATAGGCGGCGCTGCCATCGCTTTTTGCGTGATCATTCTGGCCGGTCGGGCCCTTTTGCATCGAGATCTTGCGTTAAATCGTCGGCCGGTTGCGCAATCGCAGCAGTGGCAGGCATCGGGCTTGACGTGATCACGTCGATTGATTGGACATTTTCACGATAAAGCGTGTAAAGCCCACCAGCCAGAATGAGCGTTATCCCTATCAAGACCATCTGATCCGGCCATTCATCCCAAATCACAACACCCCAGAAAACACCAAACGGAATAGCGACATATTCAAAGGGCGCGATTACCGATGCCTCGACCGAACGATAGGCATTGGAAGATGCATAGGACAATAATAAAACCGAAAAGCTGCAAATCACCAGATAGCCAAGATTGGTCAATGACATCATTGATGGCGCACGAAGTAGAAAATCAATTGTCGGATTGCCCGATTGATCAACAGGCCAGATCAAATTCACAAGCATGAACAGCGCGCCAATCGTCAGGTAGCAAATATGCTGAACGGCAACCATTCCCGAGAGATTGCCAACCGATTTTAGGCGTCTTGTCCATATCTGAAAGGCGGCATAGCTAAAGGCCGACATCACGACAAATAAGGTTTCTACCTGAAATTGAACTCCGCCGGGCCGGATGATAAACAAAACCCCAGCCATGCCAGCCGACACCGCCGCCAAACGATGAAGGCCAATTTTCTCGCCTAGAAATGGCACCGATAAAATCGTAATGATCAAGGGTGAAACAAAGAAAATGGCGATCACATTTGCCAGCGGCAGCGTTCCGAGCGAAACAAAAAACAGCACCATCGCCAGCACAAGACACATGCTACGGGCGAAAAACAGCCAGAAAACTTTTGCTGGCAGCGCAAACATTGCCTGAATACTATGGCTGAAAATACCAAGCATGATCAGCGTCATCCCTGCCCGCAAAGCAACCAACTGGCCAAGCGAAACATCGACACTCATCAATTTAATTAATGCGTCATTAAGGGGAATAATTCCCATTGCCACAGCCAAAACGCCTAGGGCGAAATAGGGCATCGACATACGATCAGTGATCATTTTCATTCGCTGCCGTCCTTTGCATGACGTTGCGAAATATCAGCCAGATTGGACATGACATTCACATCATTTAAATCCCGCTTATCAGCAAAAGGCAAGCCATGCAAACAATTGCCGCAAAGCGGGGCTAGCAAAATCAAGTAAAGGGGTTGTATTTAAAACCTCTTTCGGTCAGGCTGGCGCATGCCAATAGACCTAATTTTTGCAAATATTGGCATCATGAAAGGCGCAAGAAACCATGTCAGAAAACGGACAGAATTTTATTGCAGGCGCGTGGTGCGATGGGCAAGGCACAATTGCCAATATCAATCCATCAGACCTTAGCGACCAAATCGGCCATTATGCGCAGGCAGACAGCGCCCAGCTTGACAGCGCCCTCGATGCCGCCCGAACCGCCCAAAAAAAATGGGCCGCCACCGGTCTTGAGGCGCGTCAAACCATCTTGATGAATATTGGCAATGAATTGATGGAACGCCGCGTCGAGCTTGGCACTCTTTTAAGCCGCGAAGAAGGCAAGCCATTGGCTGAAGGGGTTGGTGAAATCTATCGGGCTGGCCAGTTCTTTACCTATTACGCTGCCGAGGTGCTTCGCCAGATCGGTGATACGGCCGACAGCGTGCGCGACGGCATTGAAATTGACGTTCGGCGCGAACCGGTTGGCGTTGTTGCGATTATCAGCCCCTGGAATTTCCCTACCGCAACGGCTGTCTGGAAAATTGCCCCGGCGCTGGCATTTGGCAATGCGGTCATCTGGAAACCGGCAAATCTGGTGCCTGCTTCGGCTGTTGCGTTAAGCGAAATCATCTCGCGTCAGGATATCCCGCATGGGCTGTTTAATCTGGTGATGGGGCCAGGGGGCAGCATTGGCCAGAAACTTGTCGAAAGTCCGGCAATCAACGCAATCAGCTTTACCGGCTCGTTGGATGTTGGCAAACAAATTGCCACCGCTGCGATTGCCAATCTTACCAAAGTTCAAATGGAAATGGGGTCAAAGAACGCGCTTGCCATTATGGATGATGGCGATCTTGATCTTGCTGTGGCAACCGCACTTGGCGGCGCTTTTGGGGGAACGGGTCAGAAATGCACCGCCTCATCACGGCTTGTTGTGCATGAAGCCATTCACGACGAATTCACCGACCGGCTTGTTGCGGCAGCATCGGCTATGAAGGTTGGTCATGCCTTGGCTGATGGAACACAAATCGGCCCCGTGGTTAGCGCCGGACAATTGGCCGAAAACCTGCAATGGATGGAAACAGCCAAACAAGAAGGCGGCGAGGTT
>DFSK01000050.1 GCA_002378605.1 Alphaproteobacteria bacterium UBA3439 | reverse complement strand
TCAATAACGCGTGGATCATTTTGTAGTTCTTCTGGTTTGCCATTTGCCAGCATCTTGCCGTTCGACAAACAATAGATGTGCGAGGCAAGATTCATGATCACCCGCATATTATGTTCAATCACGCACAAGGTGATGCCAAGCTCTTCATTTGCCCGTCTTAACCGGTCAATCAATCCATTGATCAATGTTGGGTTAATACCGGCAGTTGGCTCATCAAGGAGAAGTACTTTTGGTTCGTTCATCAATGCCATCGCAAATTCCAAAAGCTTTTGCTGACCAAAGGACAAATCGCCCGAGATCAAGCTTCGCTTGGAATAGAGACCCACAAATTCAAGCAGATGCTCGGCGCGATCGCGGATTTCACCACGACGACTTGCAAACATTGAATTTGATGACCCTTCACGATGCGATACCGAAATCTGCATGTTATCGACACAGTCCATTTTGCTGTAGATACGGGTTTGCTGGAATGTCCGCAACATGCCAAGCCGCGCGATGTCACCAACGCGAAGCTTGGAAATTTCGGTATCATCAAATTTGATTGAACCGGCATCAATCGGATGATAGCCCACAATCGAGTTGAACAATGTGGTTTTGCCACAACCGTTCGGCCCGATAATGCCCGTGATAGAGCCACGCTCTACTGTCATTGAGATATCGACATTTGCTTTGACACCGCCATAGGCTTTGGAGACGTTATCAACTGTAATAATTGGATCAGCCATTTATGCCTCCTCTTTCGCTTGTGTAGTGGACTGATCGACCGTGATGCCAAATTTTTCAGGATATTTGGTTTGCAACCAACCCATAATACCCTGCTGAAAGTAAACGATGTTTACAATCAGAATCAGACCAAGAGCCACCCACTGCCACCCGAGCAGATAAGTCCAGGTAGTTTCTTTGATAACATGGAACAAGAACCGCGCCAAGAACTGGACCCCACAAAGTGCCCTTGCCGCCGAGAAGTGCCATTGCCACCATGAAGATACCAAATGTTGGCGCCGGAAAGGCCACCTCAATCGGCTCGATATAGCCAACCATATTTCCAAATACAGCACCAATGCAACCCATGTAGAAAGCCGCGACACCCCAACCAAATTGTTTGTATTTCATAGTTGGAATACCCATGGCTTCAGCTTTATCTTCATCATCACGGATTGCATTTGCAGCCAAACCAAACTGAGTTGAAAACATCCAGCGGATGGTGAAATGTGACAAGAATCGCAAGCACAAAACAGATGATGTAGAAGAAGGTCGACCGGATAGTGAATATCCCAAGGGAAAAACGGCATCGAGATGCCAGCGCCACCACCGATTGTATCGATAGTTCCGGCAATCTGCCCTGCCGCAATCGCCACACCAAGTGTACCAATGGCGAAATATGGCCCACGAAGACCGAATACCACGGCCCCAAGAAGGCGGGCAAGAACCACACAGCCAACACCACCAGCCAAAATACCCATGGCTAAGCCGCTGAAATATTGCTCGTCGGTAAAGACCGGCTTAATCGCGCCGTATGACGCGGTATAAAGCGCGATATCATAGAACATTGAGACCTGAATAACCGCCGAGATATACATGCCAACGCCAAAGAAGGTGATGTTGCCAAGTGAGTTGTACCCCATCTGGCCGCCTGTAATATCCCATGTTGAGGCCATCAGAACCATGATCCAAAGAACCGCCATTTGCTGGATGTAGTTCGGGAACAGAATTGGCCCCACAACACCCGAAATCGCGATTGCGAGATAAAGTAGAATTTGATTTTTAGTCATTACCGTACCACCTGCCGCTGACGCCGCAATTGAATTTGTCGCCACATGAGGACCCCAAGTAGCATAAAGACTGCCGAAGCAACCTGCCATTCGGCACCGGCAATAATGCCAGCATATTGCTCAACCCAGCCAAGCGCAAAGCTCATGCCGATAACGGCTGGCAAATTGCCGAGACCGGCTGCCGTCACAATGGCGAATGTCCGAAGTGAGTAAACAATGCCGTAGAAAGGTTGAAGCACCCAGATCATTGAAACCAATACACCGGCAACGCCACAAATCGAAGCGTTCAATGAATAGGTAAAGGCATAAACATTATCCGTATTGATGCCAAGCACTCGTGCGGCGCGTGCATCCTGCGCTGTTGCGCGGATGGCCTGCCCCATACGGGATTTTTTCATAAAGATAACCACAGCAAGCGCGAAGATCATGGCAAGTGCCAAAGACACAATCTTAACCACCGGAATGGTCACAAAATCATCGAACATTGTGAAAATCGGAAAATGCGAATCAATGGTTTGAACTTCTGGCCCATAGATCAGGTTCATAACCTGCTGAAGCAAAAGTGACAGGCCAAAGGTTGCCAATAATGAAACAAACATGTCGTTGTCAATCACCCGGCGAATGATCATTATATAAACGATCCAGCCGAACATGAACATACAAACGGCCACGATAGGGATGGCAATAACAGGGTGAATGCCAAGCTTGTAAAGCGAGAAAGCGACATAACCACCCATGATGACAAAGTCACCCTGAGCAAGGTTTTTCACATTCATCACGCCCCATACAAGCGCCAGTCCATAGGCTGACAGCGCGAAAACAGCACCAACAAAGATGCCGTCTAAGATCATCTGAATGTTCATCACAGGCGCGTAAACAAACAGCAATTGAAGATTGTCTAACATGATTCCTCCAGCCCGAATTCAAGAAAAATAGGGACCTGCAAAAATAACGGGAAGCCCGAATTGGGCTTCCCGTAGTGAGATTGGTTGATTAGTAGTTGGCTTTCCGTGGGAACGTCATGTCAGCTGGTGAAACGATCGGCTTGTAGCTGCCATCTGCACCAATTTGACGATAGAACATCGGCTTAGCAATGTTGTTGCCTTCCGGTGCGAATTTGATATCGCCATAGAAGGTTTCCATGTTTGTTGCTGCCAATGCGTCACGAACTTGTTTCTGGTCAAAGCTGTTTGCACGCTCAAATGCGTCCTTGAAAACCAGAACAGCGGCAGATGCCTGAGCTGTCTGATAAGGAACTGCTGAGTAGCTAGGATGCAGCTTCTTGAAATCTTCGTTCCACTGCGATGCTGTACCGAAGTAAGCATCTTTCTTTGGCAGGTTTGACAGCCACTGCGTTGGGCACATCATGCCGTTTGCTGATTTTGGAAACTTCTCATGAACCTTTGCAGCTTCACAATGTGTGATCGCAACAACAGGTGCCTGAATTTTCATTTCCTCAATCTGACGTGCAGCAGTCGCTGCGCCTTTTGAGTGACCAGAAACCAGAAGAATGTCAGGCTTTAGCGCCTTGAACTTGGTCAAGGTTGCTGACATGTCTGAAAGGTCAGCTGGCAATTTGTCGTCAATCACGATTTTCATGTTGTATTTCTTGGCAACGTCAAGAACACCGGCACGAACGTCAAGTGAGAAACCGTCATTTTCAAAGGCCATACCGATCCGCATTTTTGCAGGATCTTTGCCTTCTGATTTTGCACGCTGTGCGACAACGTCAAGAACTGGCGCAAGGTAATATTCAGAAGTTGACAGAACCGCGAACATGTACTTGTAGCCTTGCGTGAACAAAGAGCGAGATGCGCCCTCGGCCTCAACCATTGGCACGCCAAACTTTTCAGTCACTGGTGCAACAGCTTTGGTCAGACCTGTGCCATATGGCCCAAGCATGAATTCAACGCCGTCCTGCTGGATCAAACGCTCGGCAAGCTGTGTTGCACGTGCAGGTGTTGATTCGTCATCATAATATTTGATCGCAAGCTTGTAGCTTTTGCCACCAACTTTAACGCCACCTTTTTCGTTGATACGATCAACTGCAAAATCATATCCGCGCTGTGTGTGCAAACCATTGGTAGAATATTTACCAGAAAGTGAGATTGCTGACCCAAGGATGATGGTGTCGCCTTCGACTTTCGCCATGGCACCACCGGCAACACCGGCAACCCCAACAGCAAGGGCCGTACCCAGCGCTATTGATAGTTTATTATACATTCTTAATTCCTCCCAGAATTGAACATTAGAGCTCGGCCTTAACTTGCTCGATTTTGATCAAGACGCCAAGTAAGAATTTGCCATTAAAATGAAAAATTATACCTGACGCAACACAAACTGGCCCTGAATGCGCAATTAATCACTAAAGTTGCGACATTTAAATCGAAAGAACCTTATATTATTGCTGATTGACCTTCTTGCATTCCATTATCAAAGGCAGGGCCAAATTAGACAGGCACATCACCTTTCAGCGTTATGCGATGCAATAGCCGGCGATATCCATGATAATCATTCAATGGGTAATGCTGCACGCAACGATTGTCCCAAAAAGCAACATCACCAACCTGCCAACGCAACCGGCATTGAAATTCAGGCGAAATCTGATGCGTGAACAGATAGTCTAAAAGCCCGCGGCTTTCCTCCTCGCTCCAGCCGTCGAATGCGACCGTATGCGCCGCATTGACAAATAGCGCCTTGCGACCCGTTTCGGGATGCGTTCGCACCACCGGATGAATGCCAACCAACGCGTCAGGATCAACGCCGCTTCCCGAATCCTTTAACCGTTCGCTTCGGGTTGACGCCACCCGCTTTTTGCCCGCTGCATTCACTGCCCATAGCCCGTCAAGAACCGCACGCAATGAATCCGACAATTGGTCATAGGCATCATATTGGCTGGCAAAGAGCGTATCGCCGCCAAGTGGTGGCAGTTCCTTGGCATAGAGCAATGTCGCCATTGGCGGGCATTTTTGATAGGTCGTATCGGAATGCCAGATACCGCCAAAATTGACCTTTTCATCTTCTTTTTTCAGCACTTCGGTAATCATCGGAAACCCGTCAAGGCCGGTCAGGAACGGATAGATGTCAGGATCACCAATGGCACTGGCAAAGCCCAGCTGTTGCGCCGGTGTGATATTTTGCCCGCGAATCACGATCATTTGATATTCAAGCCAGACAGCGCGCAATTCGGCAATAAGCCCGTCATCATGCGCCGCACTTAGATCAACACCCGTTATCTCGGCGCCCATTGCAGGCGCTAGCGCTGTTACCTTCATCAAAAAACCTCATCCCGAAATGGTGGGCGCATTACGCCTCGATTTGCCCTTGGTCTTACCGATTACCTATATGTAAAAGATCGCATTGATTGAAATGGCCGGACGCCACATTACCGATAAATCATCTTCGCCAAGATTTGAGAAAAAGCAAGTCTGATTGACTGGATCTATTTTTAGCCACAACTGGTACCAAAGTCAGCTTGGCTTCGCCGAAAAATGATAGTACAACCATCTCCTAAAGTTTCCGGTCGGCGTCCGAGATAGTCTTGAGGCAAGATACGACAGGCCGAAAGACAAACATCTGACGACATACCATTTGTAACAGTAACTTGATTTAACGACAGGGTGACAACTCATGAAGATGACAACCGAAGAAGCGTTTGTAAAAGTATTGCAAATGCATGGCATTGAAAATGCTTTTGGCATTATTGGCTCTGCAATGATGCCAATTTCTGACCTATTCCCACAGGCCGGTATTACCTTCTGGGACGCCGCGCATGAGTGTAATGCAGGTATGATGGCCGACGGCTTTACCCGCGCCACCGGCAAAATGTCGATGATGGTTGCGCAAAATGGCCCTGGCATCACCAATTTCGTAACTCCGGTCAAAACAGCTTATTGGAACCATACGCCATTGCTATTGGTCACGCCACAAGCGGCCAATAAAACACTTGGTCAAGGTGGTTTTCAGGAAGTTGAACAAATGGCTTTGTTCAAAGACATGGTTGCGTATCAAGAAGAAGTCCGCGACCCGACACGCATTGCCGAAACATTGAACCGCGTTATCCTTCAGGCAAAACGTGCATCAGCTCCAGCCCAAATCAATATCCCACGCGATTTCTGGACACAAATCATTGATATTGAATTGCCGGCGATTGTTGAATTTGAGCGCCCATCAGGCGGCGAAGATGCCATCAGCCAAGCCGCAGCTTTGCTGTCAGAAGCCAAATTCCCAGTTCTGTTGAACGGTGCTGGCGTTGTTATTGGTGGCGCAATCGATGCATCAATGAAATTGGCCGAGCGTCTTGATGCGCCTGTGTGCTGTGGCTATCAGCATAATGACGCATTCCCGGGTTCACATCCGCTATTTGCCGGCCCACTTGGCTATAACGGATCAAAAGCCGGTATGGAACTGATTGCCAAGGCCGATGTTGTTCTGGCTTTGGGCACGCGCCTGAATCCATTTTCAACACTTCCCGGTTACGGCATCGATTATTGGCCAAAAGATGCCAAGATCATCCAGGTTGATATCAACCCTGATCGCATCGGCCTAACTAAGCCAGTTTCAGTGGGCATCGTTGGCGACGCCAAAAAAGTTGCCATGAGCATTCTTGATAAGCTGGCAAGCACCGCTGGCGATAGCGGCCGCAGCAGCCGTAAAGAACTCATTGCCACAACCAAATCAGCATGGGCGCAAGAGCTGACATCGCTTGACCATGAAGATGATGATCCAGGAACAACATGGAACGAGCGTGCGCGTGACCGTGAGCCAAAGAAAATGTCGCCTCGCATGGCATGGCGTGCGATCCAATCGGCGCTGCCAAAAGATGCAATCATTTCATCTGACATTGGCAATAATTGCGCGATTGGTAACGCCTATCCAACATTTGAAGAAGGCCGTAAATATCTGGCGCCGGGTCTGTTCGGACCTTGCGGCTATGGCCTGCCGTCAATCATGGGGGCCAAAATTGGCCGCCGTGATGTTCCGGTTGTTGGCTTCGCTGGCGATGGTGCCTTTGGCATTTCGATGAATGAAATGTCGGCAATTGGCCGCGAAGAATGGCCAGCCATCACCATGGTGATTTTCCGCAACTATCAGTGGGGCGCCGAAAAGCGCAACACAACCTTGTGGTTTGACGATAACTTTGTTGGCACCGAGCTTGATCAGCAGGTCTCTTATGCTGGTGTTGCCAAGGCATGTGGTGTTGAAGGCGTTGCTGTTTCGACAATGGATGAGCTTCGCGATGCATTGGCCAAGGCGGTTGACGCCCAGATGAATGATGGCGTGACCACCTTTATCGAAGTGCTGTTGAACCAAGAGCTTGGCGAGCCATTCCGTCGTGACGCCATGAAAAAGCCCGTTTCGGTTGCTGGCATCAGCCAAGCCGATATGCGGCCACAGCAAGGCGCATAATATCGCGCTTTCGATATGGCAAAGGCCAAAATACAAGCATGAAAAAGGGGCTGCCAATGGCAGCCCCTTAATTTTTGCAAAAGGCACAAGGCATGACCTGCGCCGCTTTGATGCAGGTCAAAACCCCTTATCTGACCAGCTCATTATCTGACCCGCCCGTTATGTGTACAGATCGTTGGCTCGCTAGACAGTTAGGATCGTACAGCCTGTTGTGGCACGGCCGGTTAGCGCGTCATGCGCTTTGGCCACATCTTCCAAGGCAAAACGCTGATTGATCGAAACATTGATTGTGCCATCGGTAACGGCCTTGAATAGTTTTGCCGATGCCGCATCAAGCCATGACCGATCAACAACAAAATGAAATAATGTTGGACGGCTTAGATAATAAGACCCTTTTGAAAGATCGGTGATTTTGAAATCGGCATATGGCCCTGATGATTGGCCAAAGGCGATGATCGTGCCGCGCCGTTTCGTCGATGTAATGGTTCGCGCCATTGTGTCTTTGCCAACCGAATCATAAGCCACATTCACGCCTTCGCCATTGGTCAGGCGCATCACTTCGGCTTCGAAATCAGTATTGGTATAATCAATCACATGATCAAATCCATTGGCCTTGGCAAGTGCGCATTTTTCGGCACCGCCAGCCGTGCCAATTGTCTTGGCACCAAGTGCCTTTAGCCATTGACCGGCAATCAAACCAACGCCGCCAGCCGCAGCGTGAAACAGCACTGTATCACCTGGCTTGACCGCATAGCTGTCATGGATAAGATAGGCGACGGTCAAGCCTTTGAGCATGATCGATGCGGCCAAATCACTTGGCACATTATCAGGCAGCTTGACAACATAGGCGGCGTCAATCACCCGGTGGGTTGCATAGGCACCATTGGCAAGCGTATAGCCAACCCGGTCGCCAACAGCCAGACCCTTAACATCACTGCCAACCGCCTCGATGATCCCAGCGCCTTCAGACCCAAGAATAAGATCCCCATCAACTGGCCATGGATAGGCACCGTTGCGGATATAGATATCAAGAAAATTAATGCCAACCGCGTCATGCTTGATCAACACTTCGCCTGCTGCGGGTGTTAAATCCCCAAGCGTGATTTTATGAAGGACTTCAGACCCACCCGGTTTGGCGGCTGCCATTGCGTAACCCATTCTTTATCTCCTCGAAATCAATATATCGGTTGTGCATTCATCTATTTCGTCGCGGTACCCGATCCAAAACCGGTGGATAGCGGCAAAAACATCACCTTTGTCTCATACTGCCTATTCAGCAAAATTGCTAGTCAGATACAGGCACAAGCTGAAATCCTCACGAACTATCAGATATATAATCTACTAACTAATTGATACGGTTCGATTTTTAATTTTTTTATCTATAGAAAGGTACAATTTATCTTACAGTATCGCTAATTCGCCCTAAGCTTTTTCTCTATTGGCTAACAAAAGGGGGAGTTTAGAATGACCAATGCAAATATCGGCACGTCCGAACAACTTAAAGACCCTAATCACGAGATACCTCTTGGGCCGCGTACCGCCCTTGGAATCCAGCATGTTCTGGCAATGTTTGCCAGTAACGTCACCCCATCAATTATCATTGCCAGCGCTGCCGGCTTTGCTTTTGGTGGGGAGGATATGGTCTATCTTGTGCAAATGGCGATGCTGTTTGCGGGGATTGCCACATTATTCCAGACAATCGGCGTTGGCCCGATTGGCGCAAGATTACCTGTCATGCAGGGTACAAGCTTTGCCTTTGTGCCCATCATGATTGGTATCGTGAAAACCAGTGGCATGGCCGCCTTGTTCGGAGCGGTGATTGTTGCCGGTCTGTTTCACACAATGCTTGGCAGTGTCATTGGCCGCATCCGCCATTGGTTTCCGCCATTGGTGACTGGCATTGTGATCACTGCCATTGGATTGGCATTATTGCCGGTCGGCATCAAATATGCGTCCGGCGGTGCCGCAGCGTTTCAAATGAATGCACCCGAATGGGGCGATTTTAGCCGCTGGGGTCTTGCGCTTGTGGTGATCTTCGTCGCCCTTGGTTTCAAATTTTTCACCCGTGGCACCATGTCATCTGCGGCCATCCTGATCGGTCTGATCGCCGGTTATGTTGTTGGCTATATGACTGGTGCGGTTGATTTTGCCGGTGTTGCCAAAGCGGCATGGTTTGCCGTACCGCAGCCATTCAAATATGGCGTCGAATTTAGCGCCTTTGCTATTATCGGCATGTGCTTGATGTCACTTGTCAGTGCCATTGAAACTGTTGGTGATATTTCGGGCATTGCCAAAGGCGGTGCAAACCGCGAGGCAACTGATAAAGAGATGTCCGGTGGTACTTATGCTGATGGTTTCGGCAGCTTTATCGCCGGTTTATTTGGCGGCTTGCCAAACACGTCATTCAGCCA
>DFSK01000074.1:45416-49676 GCA_002378605.1 Alphaproteobacteria bacterium UBA3439 | reverse complement strand
CTGCCGCTGGTAAATGGGGTTTATGCCGATGGCAGCCATGCGGCTGTTGCGGTGGCAAAAATGGCGGCTGGCGAAGGCGCAAGTGCATTATTGGTGTTTCCGCCAAACAGCATGAGCATGGGTGGCCAGCTTCGTCCCGATATGGCGATTGCCCATTTCAAAATGATTGCCGATGCAACCGATTTGCCGCTGATCTTGTTTCAATATCCGGCAAGCACCGGCCTTGGCTATCCGTTTGAAACGATGCTAAAAATTTTTTCCGAAGTGCCAAGCGTCGTTGCGATCAAGGATTGGTGCAATGATCCGATGCTGCATGAACGTCACATAAAAACCTTTCAATCATTGCCGCGCAAGGTGAATGTGTTGTCGACTCATTCATCATGGTTAATGGCATCATTATCGATGAAGCCTGCTGGTTTGCTGTCGGGCGCGGGAAGTGTAATTGCCGATTTACAGGTCGCGCTATTCAACGCGATGCAGCGCGATGATTTGGCGATGGCGCGCGCGGTAAATGATCGGATTTACCCGTTGGCGCAGGCTTTTTACCGGACGCCGTTTCTGGATATGCATAACCGGATGAAGGAATGTCTTGTGCTATTGGGGCGGCTGGATCAAGCGATTGTCAGGCCGCCTTTGCAAAAGCTTGAGGCAGATGAAATTGCCCAGTTGAAACGGGCATTGGTTGCCGCTGGCCTTCAAAGTTAGGCGCGGCGTTGCCGATTTCTGACTATGTTTTGATTTGATTGTGAAATGAGGAATAGATCATGGCTATTTATGAATTACGGACGTATCAAGTAACTGTTGGAAAAATGAAAGACGCTGTTGAGGCCTATAGCAAAAAGGGCTGGCCTGCTTTGCAAAAGGGCGGCTTTGATAAAAAGCTGGTTGGGTATTTCATTTCAGATACCGGCCCGCTTCATCAAATTGTGCATCTGTGGAAATTTGATGATGATGCCGATCGTCGCAATCATTGGAATAACCTTTTTGCCAATGATGATTTTATGGATTTTGCCGGTGATCTTCGTCCCCTATTGCTCGGCCAGCAAAACCAGCTATTGAATGCTGCGCCTTGGGGCCCGCATCCCTAATTGCAGCGGGCGCAACACCGCATCGACATGATCATTGAAGGAGATGCTAGGGTGATTAACATCAAATATCTGATATGGGCGCTTCTTGCCGGTTCATTCATTCCGGTTGTCGGTATTTTGAATGGCCGCGTCGGGCGTGCCCTTGGCGAGCCGCTTCATGCCAGCATTCTGCTATTCGCTGTGGCCATCCTTTTGGCGGTAACGGTGGCGGCTCTGGCGGGACGAGGCCTTCCCAATATTGGCGATTTCAGACAGTTGCAACCGGTTGAATATCTGGCCGGTTTCGTCGTTGCTTTCTATGTGATCAGCGCCACGGTTCTTGCCGGAAAAATAGGCGTTGCCAATTTCATTGTCATGGCGGTATCGGGGCAGATTATTTTTTCTCTGCTGATTGATCATTTTGGTCTGTTTGGCGCCCCAATCCGGCCGGTAAATCTGGTGCAGCTTGGCGGCGCGAGTATGCTTCTTGGCGGCTTGATTATAACCCAGCTTGCCAATGGAAAATAAACGGTGATGAAAAGCTTGGCTGATGCCTGATTAACGCAGCCCGTCCTTGCCTTCAGCGTCATCATGCGTCAGGCCGCCGACACGCGGCAAAGGTCGCCCTGAATCAGCAATGGCAACGGCAACCAAAATTTCATTGGCCCGCGGCGCGTCATTAACGCTGACTTCCATACCATCGAAATGCGATCGGACATAGGCCGCGTCCTTGTGACCAAGCGGCACATCAATTGGATGACCCATTCCGCCCCGTTTCTTGTTTGATGGCACAAGCGCGGCGCCTTTCTCAACCGCGGCGCGAAGCGGTTTGCCAAGGCGGGGATGTAAAATTGCCGCGGCATGTTCCAATTCGCCATTCTCGCCGACAAGCGCGGCTTTGCCATAGCTTTGTGCTTGTTGCGGGGTGATGCCAAGCGCGGCAACGCATCTCTCGCCAAGCAGGCCACCAAGCTCTTCGCCAATCGCCATAAGCATTTCAAGATCATCTTGATAGATGCCAGCAAAAGGATTTTCGATCACCGCCACCGCCGCGGCACGGCGCGTTGGCGGCGAAATAGACTGGCCTGCCTCTTCATGCGTGTCCTCGACAATTGTGACGATTTTCCGAATTTTTGCCAATCCCATGATCTGTTCCCCTAAGCCTTTGCTGCCGGATGCCGCCGAATGCAATTGATGATTTCACGATCTTTGATCAAAAAATAAATTTTGTTTGCTGTCAAATGATATATCCGCTGCTAAAATCTGGTCGATGGGTTTTGATGCTGATGGCTAGTAATTGAAATAATGACATTATTTTGAAATCTGGTCTTTTTGTCCTAGCAATGTTACATCTAAGACTAGCGCTTGAATTTGCATTTCACTTTGACTGAATCTGAGTTTGCCATTGTTATGAATGTTTTTGACCCCAGCCATTCTGCCGCCAATGACACGGCCAATGACTACCAGCTTGAAGATCAGGTCGGCTATAAGCTGCGGCTTGCCAGCCAGCGGCATCTTGAGATTTTTTCACGGCATCTTCCCGATATGACACCAACCCAATTTTCCATTTTGGTGCGGCTTCGTGATGTTGGGGAAGTGTCGCAAAACCAGCTTGGCCGCCTTGTCGCAATGGATGCAGCGACGACAAAGGGCGTGATTGCGCGGTTGATTGATCGGGGTCTGGTGCAGTCACGCCAAGACGGTGCCGATCTGCGGCGGTTGCAAATCTCGCTTACGCCTGAAGGCCAAACAAAAGTGCAGGCGGCGATAGACAAGGCGCGGCTCATTACCAAGGAAACAACCGAAAATCTGACCAAGCGTGAAGTGGCACGGCTGCTCACATTGCTCGATAAATTATAGGTATAATGGCGATTGCAATATCTATCTTGACCGGCGGCTTGTGATTGCTGACTAATAGATAATGATCTTGTGCTTCCTGCGCTGGCAGGTGATCACAAAAAAATAAGAGGAATAACATCATGGCGTCAGAAAAACTTGTGATTACCAATATTGGCCAGATCCTGTCAGGCAAGCTGGAAGCGCCCATCCTTGACGGTGATTGCGTTGTTTCGATTGATGGCCGGATTACTGATATCGGCTATGCCAAGGATATGGATCTAGATAATGCGACGGTAAAGGTTCATGCGCATGGGGTGACATTGACCCCCGGTTTGATCGACAGCCATGTGCATCCGGTGATTGGCGATTATACGCCGCGCCAGCAACAGCTAAACTGGATTGATTCCTGTCTTCATGGCGGTGTGACAACGATGATTTCAGCGGGTGAGGTTCACGCCCCCGGACGGCCAAAAGATATTGTCGGGTTAAAGGCGATGGCGATTGCTTCGCAGCGTTGGTATGAAAATTTCCGGCCATCAGGTGTGAAAATGCTGGCTGGTGCGCCGGTTCTTGAAGATGGCATGGTCGAATCTGATTTCAAAGAGCTTGCCGATGCTGGCGTCAAGCTGCTTGGCGAGGTCGGTCTTGGCTCGGTTAAGGCTGGTGAAACCGCGGCGCAGATGGTCAAATGGGCGCGCAAATATGGCATTCAATCAACCATCCATACCGGCGGGCCGTCAATTCCGGGATCAGGGCTGATTGACAAGGATGTCGTTTTGGAAGCCGATGCCGATATCATTGGTCATATTAATGGTGGCCATACGGCGCTTCCTGATGATCAGATTACCTGCCTTTGCGAAAGCTGTAATCGTGGCATTGAAATTGTACATAATGGCAATGAACGCGCTGGTTTGCTGGCAATGCGAACAGCTTTTGAGATTAAGCAGGCCGAACGGGTGATTCTTGGCACTGACTCACCGGCCGGATCAGGGGTGCAGCCGCTTGGTATTTTGCGCATGATTGCCATGCTGTCCAGCCTTGGTGATATTCCGCCGGAAATTGCCTTTTGTTTTGCCACTGGCAATACAGCGCGCATGCGTGATCTTGATTGCGGCATCATTGAAATTGGCCGCAGCGCCGATTTTGTGCTGATGGACACCGCCCAGCACGCACCGGGGCGTAATATGCTGGAAAGCATCCATCAAGGCAATTTGCCCGGGGTTGGCATGACGATTATTGACGGGGTTGTGCGCACCAGCCGCAGCCGCAATACACCGCCAGCGACGCATTTGCCCATAATTGTTGAATAGGCAATCGTTGGATCGGCAATTGGTGGATCGGCAATGGGTGGATC
>DFSK01000074.1:37801-45138 GCA_002378605.1 Alphaproteobacteria bacterium UBA3439 | reverse complement strand
GGCAATGGGTGGATCGGCAATGGCCAAATGACTATACATCTTCACTAAACCGGCGAATGAAGGCCATTGGCTGGCTGTGACAGGGTTGCCCATGCGACATTAGTTCGCAAAGCATCTTCTCTGCTGGTTATTTACAAGATGTATTATTGTTAGTATACAAATGAATTAATACTGGTAATCTGGTATTAATGAAGGCCCCATCACTGCCAAATAGGATTCATTATGCGCAAATATATCACTATCGATCTTGGCAGCAAAACAACCGCCAGCCGTGATTTGTCCGGTCGTGAAATTGCCGAATCTGGACGCTATCTGATTGCGCGGATGCTGCTTGACCAGAACATTGCCACAATTGACCCGATGTCGCCGGAAAATCCGCTGATTTTTTCGGCTGGGCCTTTTGCGGGAACGAATTTTTCCAATGCAAACCGGCTAAGCGTTGGCTGTAAAAGCCCGCTGACTGGCGGCATTAAAGAGGCGAATAGCGGCGGCACATTCGGTTTTGCGATGGGCCAGTTGCTGATTTCGGGAATCACCCTTCAAGGTGCCAGTGATGAATGGGTGATTATTCGCATCACCAAAGATGGTGAGATTAGTTTTGATGATGCGACGCCTTATCTTGGGCTTGGCAATTTTGATTGTGCCAGAAAGCTGCATGAAACTTATGGCAATAAAACCTCACTGGCGATTTGTGGGCCGGTTGGTGAATATCTTGGCTTGATGGCTGGCGTGGCATTTTCGGATACGGATAACCGACCGTCACGTTTGGCGGCACGAGGCGGTGTTGGTGCGGTCATGGGGGGCAAAAAGGTCAAGGCCATGGTCATCGACAAGGATCGGATGCCGCCGGTAAATGATCGCAAGAAATTGATGGGCGCGATCAAGGATTATGGCAAGAAGCTTGACGAATCTGTTGCGGTGCAAAGCCTGAAAACCACTGGAACCGCAATGGTGGCTGATCTTACAAACCATCTTGGTGCTTTGCCGGTTCGCAATTTTTCATCGGGCCAATTGACCGGTGCCGGTGATGGGCCGCTGCGAATGGGTGGTGATTTTATCCGTGAATTAAATGGCGGGCGCGGCGGTGATACATCACATGCCTGCATGCCTGGTTGCTTGATCAAATGCAGCAATGTCTATGTTGATGATACGGGACGTGAGCTGGTCTCGCCGTTGGAATATGAAACCATCGGTTTGCTTGGCACAAATTGCGGGCTTGATGATCCAGATGATGTGGCAAGATTGAATGAAACAGCAAATGATCTTGGCGTTGATAGTATCGAGCTTGGTGCCACCATTGGTGTTTTGATGGAAGCTGGTATTGGTGAATTTGGCGATGTTGGCTTTATGCAATCCTGCCTTGAAGATATTCGTGTTGGTAATGAACGTGGCCGTCTTTATGCGTCGGGAACAGCGCGGGTCGGCAAGGCCTTTGATGTTGCACGGGTACCAGTGATCAAACAACAGGCCATCAGCGCCTATGATCCGCGAATTATCGAAGTGACTGGCATTTCGATGATGCTAACAGCCCAAGGTGCTGATCACACGGTTGGCAATGCGCCATCATTTAAATGTGACGACAAAACCATTGATGAATTGGTTGCCGAAAGCTTGCGCATGCAAATCAATAGCGCGGTTGCTGATTCCTTTGGGCTATGCGTGTTTGGCCGGTCGGTCACTGACGATAATCTCAAGCTGATTGCCGATGCGATCAATGATTCCTTTGACGCCGATGTGACGCCTGAATTTATCACCGGCATTGGCTTTGAAACATTGCGGTTAGAGGCCGCCTTTAACAAGGCCGCAGGTTTTGATCAGGAAGATGATGAATTGCCGTCATTTTTCTGTGACGAGCCGTTGCCGCCAACGGGTAAAATGGCACGCCTATATAGCCGTGAAGTGAATGCCGCAATGCAAAATCTTATGGCTGCGCAAAGCCGTTAGCGATAAGGTTTTTAGGTGTGGGTTAGAGAGCAAACTAAGGCTGTGGCGCGGAGATATTTATGCATGGTGAAGTAAGCGCAGGTGCCGCAGATTATGTGCGGGTCGATAGTCTAGAGGCAGCCATTGCCACACTTGCCAAGGGGCCAAGAACCATTCTTGCCGGTGGCACTGATGTGTTTCCCCGATTACAGGATCGGCCATTAACTGGCGCGATCTTGGATATTTCAGGGATTGCTGCGCTAGGCACGGTTGCATTTGATGGCGACTATTGGCGGATTGGCGCGGCTGTCAGCTGGCGCACGCTGATTGATGCTGATGTTCCGCCTGCCTTTGACGGTTTAAAGGCGGCTGCGCGTGAAGTCGGGTCAGTGCAAATTCAAAACCGCGCCACGATCGTTGGCAATTTGTGCAATGCCTCGCCTGCCGCAGATGGCGTGCCGCCCTTATTGACGCTTGATGCCGAAGTTGAAATTGCCGGTGCGTCGGGATTGCGCCATTTACCGTTATCGGCATTTATTCTCGGCAATCGCAAAACCGCGCTTGGTGATGGTGAGATGGTTAGCGCATTGCGTATTCCGGTGGCGTCAACCATTGGGCAATCGGGTTTTTTAAAGCTTGGGGCGCGTTCCTATCTGGTAATTTCGATCAGCATGGCGGCATTGCGGCTGGCCGTTGATGACGCGGGCATCATCCGTGATGTGGCCTTGTCGATTGGCGCTTGTAGTGAAGTTGCAAAACGCATGGATCAGCTTGAGGACGCGTTACGTGATACGGCATTGGCAACGGCCAGCGCGCGGGTTACGCCTGATCTTTTTACCGGTCTTTCGCCAATTGACGATGTGCGGGCAACGGCCGCCTATCGGCTACAGGCATCATGCGTGATTGCCCGTCGCCTGCTTGGTGAACAGCAATTGAATTTTGCTAAAGGGGTGGCAGCATGACCTGTTTTACCTTGAATGGTAAGCCGGTTACCAGCCAGCTGCCGGCCAGCACGCGCCTTAGTGATGTTTTGCGCAATGAAATGGGCTTGTCTGGTACCAAGATCGGCTGCAATGCCGGTGATTGCGGTGCGTGTAGCGTGCTTCTTGATGGCGCCCCGATTTGCAGTTGCCTGACGGCGGTCGCTCAGGTTGATGGGGCCGCGGTAACCAGCATCGAAGGGCTGCATGCCGATGGCGCAATTGCAAAATTACAAGATAGCTTTCTGGCGCATGGGGCCGCGCAATGCGGCATTTGCACCCCCGGCATGATGGTGGCGGCATCGGCGTTGCTGGCTGAAAATCCAGCGCCAAACCGACGTGATGTTGAAGATGCGCTTGGTGGGGTTTTGTGCCGTTGTACCGGCTATAGCAAAATCATTGATGCCGTTCTGGCGGTTGGTGGTGATACAAAAATATCGCCGCGACCTCAGGCGGGGCAGAATGTTGGCAGCCCAATCCGGCATCTGGATGGCCAGCCCAAAGTTGATGGCAGCCTTATCTATGGTGATGATGAGGTGCCGCAGGGTGCGCTATTGGTGCGGGTGATCCGCAGCCCGCATCATTATAGTAGTTTTAAGATTGGTGATAAGACAGGGTTTCTGGCAAGCCATCCGGGTATTTTGGCGATCCTTGATGCCAGCGATATTCCTGGGCGCAATTGCTTTGGTGTGATTCCGCCCTTTGCTGACCAGCCTGTTTTTGCCGAAACAACGGCTTTATATCGCGGTGATGCGGTGGCGGCGATTGTTGGTGATGCTGATGTGATTGCGCATTTTGATGAGGCCACCTTTCCAATCACATGGACGCCGCATGAAACGATGCTATCGCCCGCATCGGCAATGGCTGATGGCGCCGCAAAGCTGCATGAAAATCGTGACGGCAATATTCTTGTGCGTGGCTATGTTGAAACGGGGAATGCCGATATCGCACTTGCGGCGGCGGCGCATCAGGTCGAGATTCATACAACGACGCCCTTTATCGAACATGCTTATATCGAGCCTGAGGCAGGCTATGCCACGCGCGAGGGCAACCGGATTGTCATTCATGGGTGCACACAGGCCGCGCAAATGGATCGTGAGAGCCTTGCCGAGATCATGGGTATGGAGCTTGATGCCATTCGGGTTGTGCCATCGGCTTGTGGCGGTGGATTTGGCTCAAAGCTAGATGTGTCTTTTCAGCCTTATGTTGCGCTTGCGGCATGGGTGCTAGGGCGTCCGGCGCGCATTTGCTATAGCCGTGGTGAATCAATGCGCGCATCGACCAAGCGCCACCCATCCGATATCCGGCTTGCTGTTGGCTGTGACGAAACCGGGCGGCTTAGTGGTTTTGTGTTTGATGGTGTCTTCAACACTGGTGCCTATGCCAGTTGGGGGCCAACCGTTGCCAACCGCGTGCCGATCCATGCCAGTGGCCCCTATGCGACAAAAGATTACCGCGCCAATAGTGTTGCGGTTCATACCAACGCACCACCAGCCGGCGCGTTTCGCGGGTTTGGTGTACCGCAATCAGCGGTTGCGCAAGAATGCGCCTTTGATCTGCTTGCCGAAAAAGTGGGTATGGACAGACTGGCTTTCCGGCGGTTGAACGCGTTGAAAAATGGCGTGCCAACGGTTACTGGTCAGGTCTTTAACAGCGGTGTCGGCATTGATGATTGTTTTGCCGCGCTTGAAAATAGCTGGCATGCCGCTGTCTTGTCTGCGGCCAGTTTTAACCAGACCGCGATTAGTGATAACAGCCCTTGGCGCAAAGGTGTTGGTATTGCCAGCTGTTGGTATGGCTGTGGCAATACGTCATTGCCAAACCCGTCGACAATGCGCATGGGCATCACTGCCGATGGCAGGATTGTTCTGCATCAGGGCGCGATGGATATTGGCCAAGGTGCCAATACGGTGATTACGCAGATTGCGGCAGATGCATTCGGCGTGCCGGTTCACGATGTGCAAATTCTTGGCGGTGATACCGATCTGACCCCTGATTGTGGGAAAACATCTGCGTCACGCCAGACCTTTGTTTCGGGCAAGGCGGCAATGCTGTCGGGCATGGCTTTGCGCGAAATGGTGCTTCGGCATGGGAATGTTGATGCGAATGCCAAAATCGCGTTTGATGGCGCGGCCTTGACGCTGGCTGATAGCGTTGGCGGCACATTGCGCATTGCCTTGGCAGATATGCCGGTCAATGACTATGGCTATGTCTTTATGGCCGAAGAAACTTATGATCCGCCAACCAGCCCACTTGATGAAAAGGGGCAGGGTCTTCCTTATGCGGTGTTTGGCTATGGCGCGCAGATGGTTGAGCTATCGGTTGATTCGGCGCTTGGCCGTGTGCGGCTTGATAAAATCACAACAGCGCATGATGTCGGGCGGGCGATTAACCCCTTGCTTGTCGAAGGCCAGATTGAAGGTGGCGTCGCGCAGGGAATTGGCATGGCTTTGATGGAAGATTACCAACCCGGCCGTACCGAAAATCTGCATGATTACCTGATCCCAACGATTGGTGATGTCCCGCAATTTGATCATGTGATTGTCGAGGTTGCCGATGAAGAAGGCCCTTATGGGGCAAAGGGGCTTGGCGAGCATGTTTTGATTCCAACCGCACCGGCAATCTTGAACGCAATCCGTCATGCGACGGGCGCAGCGATTTACGATTTACCAGCAACACCTGATAAAGTTTGCGCGGCAATTGCGGCGGCGCAGGCTGCCCAAGGCAGGCCATAATGACAGCAAAAACTAGTCGTGATAAACGCGTTGAAGAGAAAATCCGCTGCGATGCTTGTCCGGTGATGTGTTATATCGCCGATGGTAAATCGGGGGCTTGTGATCGCTATGCGAATGAGGGCGGCCAGCTTATCCGCCTTGATCCTTTGATGGTGATGCAGCGCCGCGTTAATGATGGTGGTGAATTGGTGCCATTTCTCGACGGTAGCGACGAGTGGAATGGTGATTTGATCACCCCGCAGGATGCGTTTGTGACCGCGGTTGGGGCAGGCACAACCTATCCCGACTATAAGCCGGCGCCCTTTATTGTCAGCAGCATTGTTGATGGTGTTGATATGGTGACCGTCGTGTCTGAAGGCATTTTCAGCTATTGCGGTGCCAAGGTCAAAATCGACACTGATCGGCATATTGGCCCTGAACGCGCGCTTGTGCGGGTTGATGGTGAACCTGTTGGCCATGTTACAACGGGGGAATATGGCTCGCAAATGCTGTCATTGGGCGGGGTGCATCATTTAACTGGTGGCGGCAAAAAAGAAGGCCGTGTTACCTGCGCGACCTTATTGGCGCTTTGCAATGGTGACGCGGTTGATATGCAGGTCGATGAGGGATCAAGCCTTGTGTTGCAGGCGGGTAAAGCGCCAGTAATCAATGGTGTTGTCGAGGCGCGAATGCGGGTTGGGTGCGGTTCGGCAACAGTTGGCATGTTTGCCGCGCAATGGCATAATCTGGTTGATGAGGTGGTTATCGTCGATGATCATATTACCGGCGTGATGTCTGAACATCAGGCAGGAAAGGTTATTGGCTGGCCGGCTAGCGGCATTAAAATTCTGGGCCGCCGGTCAACCCCTGGCCGCTATTTTCAGGTGGCCGAACCTGGCACTGGATGGGGCGGCACTAACCTTACTGATCCGCTTGCCATTCTTGGGCCATTCGATCCGAAAATCGCAAAGCCCGGACAATCTTTATTGATGGTTTCGACGACTGGCGAGCAATTTGCCTATTATGAACTTGATCAGGATTTACGGCCTGTCGAAACCGCCATGCCGGAACGGTTGCAGCCGTCAATCAAGCGAATTGAGGAAAATTGCGAACCGGCATTGACCTCGGTCAGTTTCATGGGCGGGGCTGGCGGGTCGCTTCGTGCTGGTGTTACCGAAAATCCGGTGATGCTAACGCGGTCGGTCAAGGATGCGTTGACGCGGGTTACATGCGGCGGGGCCCCCGTCTTTATCTGGCCCGGCGGCGGCATCACGCTGATGGTTGACGTGACAAGCCTGCCCGAAAATGCGTTTGGTTATGTGCCAACACCAGCATTGGTCGCGCCAATCGAATTTACCTTGCGCAAAGATGATTATATCGCTCTTGGCGGCCATGTTGATCATATCATGTCGATTGATGATGTTTTGGCTGGCAAGATCGGGCCGCAAAATGATCATGACCTTGCTGGCAAGCGGCGATTTGCCCAGCGGCCGCAAAATCCGTGGCCGATAAGGCGATAGGCCATGCTGCCGTCAGCCGCCGCACCCCTCCGCCCGCCTGTTTCAACGGCGAATCTGCCTGCGGTGGCAGGACAGCCGGTACGAATGCCAAGCGGGGCGATGGCAAATTGGCTTGATTACCGATTACATCTTCAGCATGGGCCGATTGACTTGATCATCACTGCTGAAGGCGAAAAAACCGAAGTCGCCGCCGCCTATGC
>DFSK01000074.1:33891-37691 GCA_002378605.1 Alphaproteobacteria bacterium UBA3439 | reverse complement strand
CCCCCCCCCCCCCCCCGCCTGTTTCAACGGCGAATCTGCCTGCGGTGGCAGGACAGCCGGTACGAATGCCAAGCGGGGCGATGGCAAATTGGCTTGATCACCGATTACATCTTCAGCATGGGCCGATTGACTTGATCATCACTGCTGAAGGCGAAAAAACCGAAGTCGCCGCCGCCTATGCGCGGGCAGCAGATGCGTTTTGCGGCCTTCTTGATAAGTTGGTTGATGAATTGGCAATGCTGCGATTGCCAGCTGACCCTGCCACCATCAACCGCCTGCAAGGGCCAGTTGCCCAACGGATGGCGAGGGCGATCAGCCCGCATTTGCCGCGCCATGACAAGGCTGATTTCATCACGCCAATGGCTGCCGTGGCGGGAAGCGTTGCCGATGAAATTTTGCAGGCGATGGGCGATCAGCTATATCGGGCTTCGGTCAATAATGGCGGTGATATTGCGCTATATCTTGGCAAGGATGCCTTTTTTGACATTGGCATTGCTGATGACCGCGACACGCATCTTAGCGATTTTGCGATGGCCGCTTCGGGTGGTCATCGTGGGCATATGCCCGTTCATGGCCGGATCAGGCTGCATGATTGTGATCACATTGGCGGCATTGCGACAAGCGGTTGGCGCGGACGAAGCCTGTCACTTGGGATTGCAGATTCGGTTACCGTGCTTGCACAAAATGCGGCTGCTGCCGATGTTGCTGCCACTTTGATTGCCAACGCGGTCACCATATCTTCGCCAGCAATTTCACGCCAGCCTGCGGCCAGCCTTGTGCCGGACAGTGATTTGCAAGACCGGCTGGTCACGGTTGATGTTGGCCCTTTGACCACAGATGAAATTGATCATGCGCTTGCCGCTGGGGCCTGTCTTGCTCGTCATATGTGTGATGACGGGCAAATCATGTCCGCCAATGCGCGGCTTGCAGGGCGTAGCTTTATCATTGCCAGTAAATGATCGGCGGTATTTTGCAAAAGCGGCTTGGTCACAGCGCCAAAATCGGTCACTCTAGCCGGCAAGGCATTTTCCGCCCATTTCATTGGGCCTCATTTTATTGAGTCCCGTTTTATCGGGCTATGGATATTGATGACTGATTTAATCGTGTTTGATAAGGATGGGGTGATCCTTGATCTAGAGGCAACATGGCTGCCGGTGGCGCGGGCTGTGGCGCATTACACAGCAAGCCGTATTCCCGATGATTGGGATGGCAATATTGGCGGGGTTGAATTATTGGCGGCAATTGGCGTTGATGAAGCTGCTGGGCAAATTGATTCACGCGGTATTTTTGCCGCCGGTTCCTTTGCCGATATTCGTAATTGTTGGCAGAAGATGTTGCCAAGCCATATGATCATGCTTGATCAAGATGACCGCTATCAGCAGGATGTGAAGGCATTGGTCGACCGACACGGCCGCAATCAGACCGTGCCAAAGGGCGAAGTTGAAGCGCCGCTTCGCCAGCTTTACAAGGATGGCTATCGGCTTGCGATTCTTACTAATGATAGTGAAAGCAGCGCCAAAAGAAACATGCAGGATATTGGCGTTCTGGATCTGTTTTGCATAGTGGTTGGCGCGGATAGTGGCTTTGGATCAAAACCTGACCCGCATGGTTTTTTGCATTGTTGCCAGATTGCCGGTGTGACGCCAGCGGCAAGCATCATGGTTGGTGATACAATGGCTGATTATGGTGCGGCCATTGCGGCAAAGGCAGGTGATTTCATCTGCGTTGCCGACAGCATTGACAACCGGCCACATCAAGATATTCATCACGAAAATGTTATTGGCAGGATTGACCAATTGCCTGGCTTAATGGCGCGGCGGTCTTTGCGTTAACCCTGGAATTTTTGGGTAGGATTATCATGGCAGATCAAATCATTATTGTCGGTGCCAGTCATGCAGGGATTTCCTGCGCCGAACAATTGCGGGCAAATGGCTATGCTGGCCGAATTTGCATCATCGACCGGCTGCTTGGTGCGCCGCTTGAACGTCCGCCATTGTCAAAGGCTTTTTTGCAGGCTGATGGCGATGATGATGCAAAATTTCTATTACGGCGGCCCGATTGGTTTGCCGCACATGATATTGATTTGCTTGATGGGCGGGATGCGGTTTCGATTGATCCGGTGCAGAAACAATTAAACCTCGATGATGGCAGTCAGCATGGCTATGACCGGCTGGTGCTTGCCACTGGTGCGGTGCCGCGACAGCTTGCGGCGGCGGCCGGTCTTGATGGGGTATTTGTGCTTCGCCATCCTGATGATGCGCATGCTTTACGAATGGCGGTATCTGGCTGCCAGCATGCTGTGGTGATTGGCGGCGGCTATATCGGGCTGGAAGTTGCGGCAAGCTTAACCAAGCTTGGGTTGCGCGTTGATGTGATCGAAATGGCTGACCGGCTGTTGGCGCGTGTGGCAAGCCCGCAGATTTCGGCGTTTTTTGCCGAATTGCATCAAAGCCATGATGTTAGGCTGCATCTTGGCGCCAATTGTCAGGAAATTTTGCAAAAAGACGATGCCTTCGCTGGCGTGCAGCTTGATGATGGCAGCCAGATTGCGGCTGAATTACTGCTTGTTGGTATTGGCGTTATGCCTGATCTGGATCTGGCCGGATCAGCGGGGATTACGGCAGGCAATGGCATTCTAGTTGATGCAATGATGCAAAGCTCGGTTCAGGATATTTTTGCGATTGGTGATGTGGCGCTGATTGACGGTGCGGCTTTGCGTATTGAATCGGTTGATAATGCACAAATGACTGCGGCGCGTGCTGCGGCTTCAATTTGTGGCCTTGCCCAACCGGCAATGGCGGCGCCGTGGTTCTGGTCGGAACAATTTGATGTTCGGCTGCAATCGGCAGGTATTGTCCCGCTGGCATCGCCCGATCTGCGCCATCAGGTACGGCCGGGGAAACGCGAAGGCGGCTTTTCCGTCTGGAGCTATGGTGACAATGGACAATTGGCTGCGGTTGAGGCCGTTCGTGATCCGGCAGGCTATATGCTTGGTAAAAAATGTCTTGATCTTGGGCTGTCGCCTGATCCTGACGATATTGGCAATGGCGATTTTGATCTCAAAGCCTTTGTTGCCGCACGGGGTGAAAAATGAATTATCAGGACGCGACCTATCATAATCAACCGGCGCTAATTGATCTTAGAAGCGACACGGTAACAAAACCAACAGCGGCAATGCGCCAAGCGATGGCAACAGCTGAAGTTGGTGATGATGTTTATGGGGATGATCCTACCGTCAATGATCTTCAGGACCGGGTTGCCAAGCTTCTTGGCAAGCAGGCTGGTCTGTTTGTTGCCAGTGGTACCCAGTCTAATCTTGTCGCGTTATTGTCGCATTGCCAGCGTGGTGACGAATTGCTGGTCGGTGATTGCTATCATGTGCATCGCTATGAGGCTGGTGGTGTTTCGGTTCTTGGCGGCGTGATGATGGAGGCGATTGGAACTGACCATCGCGGTTTGATGGAGCCATCGCAAATCACCAAGGCCGTCAAGCCGGATGATCCACATTGCCCGATTAGCCGTTTGCTGTGTCTTGAAAACACCATATCTGGTCATGTCCATGATGTTGGGGTCATTGCTGGTCTTGCCAAAGCTGGGAAAAATAGCGGGCTTGGGGTACATCTTGATGGGGCAAGGCTGATGAATGCAGCGGTCAAGCTTGGGGTGCCTGCCAAGCAGATTGTTGATCCGGTTGATAGCGTGTCGTTATGTCTGTCAAAGGGGCTTGGTACCCCAGCGGGGTCGGTTCTTGTTGGGTCGCATGATTTTATTGCGCGGGCGCGCCGGATGCGCAAATTGGT
>DFSK01000074.1:32256-33615 GCA_002378605.1 Alphaproteobacteria bacterium UBA3439 | reverse complement strand
GGCATGCGTCAGGTTGGCATTCTGGCGGCGGCCGGAATTTATGCGCTTGATCATCATATTGACCGGCTTGCCGATGATCATGCGATGGCGCGGCGCCTTGCCGATCAATTGAATGACATTGGGCCAATCGCGGTTGACGCCGATCTGGTTGAAACGAATATGCTTTTTATGACGGTGCCGGAAGGGGTGGCAGACCCGCTTCGAACGCATCTGGCGTCGCGCGGTATTTTGCTTGGCGGTGGTGATCGTGTGATCCGGCTGGTTACCCATCTTGATATTGATGTGAAAGCAGCTGATCAATTTGCTGCCGAAATTGCCGATTTTTTTCGATAGGGCGCATTTATACAAAAACAGCCGATAAGATGACGTAAAGGGAATAATTGTTAGGGCCTAACCTATGGCACTATCGCGCCGGTTTAGCGCGGTTAGATCATCTGTTCTTGAGAGGTTGTCATGGCGGTACAATTATCAATTGGTGCGCGGGTTCGCAAAAGCCCGTTTTTTCAGGCGAGCTGCAAGGCCGGTCTGACCGCGGCTAGTGTCTATAATCATATGTATATGCCAACAAGCTATGGCGATCCGTTGGCTGAATATAACCGGTTGATCAATGACGTTGCCATGTGGGATGTTGCTGTTGAGCGGCAGGTTGCGCTGAAAGGGCCAGACGCGTTGGCATTGGCGCGGTTGCTGACCCCCCGCAATCTTGATGGTTTGGTCATTGGACAGGGAAAATATGTGCCAATCTGCAATCACAGCGGCGCAATTATTAATGATCCGGTATTGCTGCAAGTGGCTGAAGATGAAATCTGGCTGTCGATTGCCGATAGCGATATTCAATTATGGGCTAGCGCGGTTGCCGGCACGTTAAAGCTGGATGTCGATGTTTACGAGCCAGATGTCTCACCGCTTGCCATTCAGGGGCCAAAGGCAGTTGATGTCGTGTCTGACCTGTTTGGTGATTGGGTTCGTGACCTGAAATATTTTGGATTTCGCGTTACCGAACTTGATGGCATTCCGCTGGTGGTGGCCCGCTCTGGCTGGTCAAAACAAGGTGGCTATGAGCTGTATCTTCGTGATTTCAACCGCGGTGATGATCTTTGGGCGCGTGTTGCCGAGGCTGGCAAGCCCTATAATATTGGGCCGGGGGCGCCAAATTACATTGAACGGATTGAAAGCGGCCTGATTTCCTATGGTGCCGATACCGATTCCAGAACCAACCCATTTGAACTTGGCATGGATAAATTCATCGCGCTTGACCAACCGCATGATTTTATTGGCAAGGATGCGCTGATTGCCATGAAAAAGGCTGGTATTAGCCGCCGGTTCATGGGGTTCATCATTGATGGCCCCGCCCTTGCC
>DFSK01000074.1:15651-31961 GCA_002378605.1 Alphaproteobacteria bacterium UBA3439 | reverse complement strand
TCACCACGCGTTGGCGAAAATATCGGCGTTGGTATGGTATCAACGGCCCCTATTGACCAAGGCCAAACGGTAACAATCCATATGGCGGATGGCCCACGATCAGCCAGAATTGTGCCGCTTCCCTTTTTGTAGGGATTGCGTGACGGTGGGCCTGAAATGGTCACGCCGCTGCAATTCACGCCAGACTGGCCATTTCGCATAGACAAAATTACCAGAGCGATTGTCTTTATGGCCGCTGGTGCTGTCTTTTGATGCTGTTTCCTATGCTAAATCATTGCCTAAATTCATTTAATCCAATTATGAATTTGGCTAGCTTGGGAATATGCATGGGCATGAAAGCGAAATATTAACAACAACATTTTTGATGTTAAGCGCGGTTAGCTTTGGTTTAATCCTGCGCTGGATCAAGCAGCCACCATTGGTTGGTTATGTTCTGGCCGGGCTGGCGCTGGGGCCTGCAGGGCTTGGCCTTGTTGATTATACAGATGAAATCTCATCGCTTGCCGAATTTGGCGTGATTTTACTGCTGTTCATCATTGGCATTGAATTATCGATCATGGCTTTTTTGCGGGTTTTGCGGCCGGCGGTGTTTGCGACGCTTTGCCAGATTGGCTGTTGTATTCTTTTGGCGCTGTCGGTGAATGCCTATTTCAATTGGACATTGCCGCAAGTCCTGCTGATCGGCTTTATTTTGACATTATCTTCAACGGCGGTGGCCTTGATGGTATTGCAAGGGCTCGGCCAGAGCCGTACCCATGCAGGCCAGCTGACCGTGGGTGTGCTGGTGGCGCAGGATATCGCGGTGGCGCCGATGTTGGTTTTCGCACAATCGGGCGCAGATGTGTTTCAGCAATGGCCATTATTGCTGGTGCGGATTGTGATTGCTTTGCTGATACTTGCTGCTTTGCTGGTCTGGATTGGCAAAACCGCCCGTCAAAGACTGCCAATGGCAGTGCTGCTGGAAGGCAATGTCGAGCTGGCGATCCTGTTCAGCCTTGGTATTTGTTTTCTGGCGGCAAGCATAACCGGCTATATCGGATTATCGCCTGTATTTGGTGCGTTTTGCGCGGGGCTGGCGCTTGCCCATACAAATCTGCGCAAAGCCGTTCTTGATGCGATTCAGCCGGTGCAATCGCTATTGCTTGTGGTGTTTTTCGTCTCGATTGGGCTGCTTGTTGATCTCGAATATGTCAAAAGCCATTGGGGGGTAATTGTTGGTGTGACTTTTGGTGTCCTGTTTATCAAAACCCTTCTTGGATGGGCGCTTTTAACCATTGGCGGCGAACCGGCGGGACGGGCGCTTGTGTCATCGCTTGTCACACCGCAAATCGGCGAATTCAGCTTTGTTCTGACAACAAGCGGAGTCGCATCAGGCATTTTTTCCAATTTTGAGGCAGATTTTCTGCTGGCGGTGATTGCGGCTAGCCTGTTTTTATCACCTTTATGGAGTGGAATGCTTCATTATCTGGTGATTCGCTATCGGATTCATGATCCGGTTGCGCTGCCGTCAAATCCGGCCGAGCCTGAATAGGCAAAAAAAGGTCGCCCCAAATCATCGGGCGACCCACCTGCATTTAGTCCATGATTAACATGGCCAAAGTACAACTTGTTTTATCGCATAAGGCGATAGCTTACTCGACGACTGCCAGACCAACGGCGGCCATTTTGCCGTTACGCTGTTCTTCGAGTTCGTAAGATACCTTCTGACCTTCGTTCAAACCGTTCAGGCCTGAATTCTGGACAGCAGTGATATGTACGAATACATCATTGCCGTCATCGTCCGGATTGATAAAGCCATAACCCTTTTGGGTGTTAAACCACTTCACAGTACCCTGTGCCATATTATCTAGTCTCCAACTTCAGCCTTGATCTGCCGGTGATCGCGGCCCATTATCTCTTAACACGACTTCTATGTGGCATCGAACCTTCGTTGGATTCTAGTCTCATAAAGCCCTTTCGGCAAAATACATATGGGAACAGCAATATATAAAGTCAAACAATAAATGATCGGCGATGGCTTGGGTGCTGGCGTCGGGGCTATTTGTCTGTGTAAAAATAAAGCGGTGGCAACACCCAGATTTATGGCCCGATTTCTGTCTAAATGATCAATAAATGTTGTAATTTGGTGGTGAATGCCGATTTATGGAAAATTCCAAGAAAAACAGCCTGGCAGGCATTGGTTTCTCGCTAAGTGCCGGAATTTTATGGGGAATTGTTCCTCTTTATATCAAATTCATTGATGCTGATGATCCCTATGAAATTGTCGCGCATCGATCGCTTTGGTCGGCTGTACTGCTGTTTATCATTTGCTGGGTTTCGGGCCAGCTTGGTGAAATTTGGACAATGATCAAACAGCGGAAGAATTTGTTAAATTTTTTTATCACAACATTGTTTTTATCGCTGAATTGGGGTGTTTATGTCTATGCCGTGCAGACCGGACAGGTAGTGTCGGCGGCGCTTGGCTATTTCATTTATCCACTCTGTACGGTGTTGCTTGGTATTCTTGTGCTTGGCGAACGGCTAGATAAATGGGCGTGGCTTGCCATTGGGCTGGTATGTCTTGGCGTGATAGCCAAGGCGATGATGATCATGGATGTGCCATGGGTTTCTCTGGTGCTGGCAGGCAGCTTTTCACTTTACGCCGTCATTCGCAAACGAATGGATATGGATCCATTGCAAGGGCTGTTTATTGAAACCGTGTTTTTACTGCCTTTTGCCGTTGGCTTTCTATTTTGGATGTCGACAAATGGACAAGTGCCATTTTTTGGTGGCGGTGCGGTCAATATTGCGCTGGCGCTACTGGCCGGTGGAATTACGGTTTTGCCGCTTATCCTGTTTTTAAAGGGCAATCGCGCGCTGAATATGACGATGGCCAGCCTGCTGTTTTACAGCAACCCGACCATGCAGCTTTTGCTTGGCGTCATGGTTTTTTCCGAACAATTTATGCCGCGTGATTTATTGGCCTTTGGGTTGATATGGATCGGGATCGCGGTTTATTTCACAACACGGGCAAGGGTGGCGCGGCTTGCTGTTCCGGCGCCGTAACGGTCAGTTGCCTTGATTCGGATCGCAAAAAAGCCGGACAAATGTCCGGCTTTGGTTTTGCGGTAATGCGACTCGCGTTTGTCTAATCGATCAATTTTGCTGAAATGATCTGATCCGGTTCGGCAGGTGGCTCACCCACAGCCAGCTTGTGAACAATGTCCATGCCATTTTCAACCTGCCCCCAAACGGTATATTGACCGGTCAGGTGGCCGCAGCCGTCAAAGCAGATAAAGAACTGGCTGTCACCACTATCAGGGCTCATCGAACGTGCCATGCCAACGGTGCCGTTGCGATATTCATAATCGCTAAATTCGGCTGTTAATTTACTTCCCGATCCGCCCATGCCGGTGCCTGTTGGGTCACCTGTTTGCGCCATAAATCCTGGAATGACACGGTGGAAAATAATGCCGTCATAAAATCCAGATGCCGCCAGCTCGGAAATGCGGGCAACATGGTTTGGGGCAATGTCGGGAAGCAGTTTGATTTCAATCTGTCCCTGACTTGTTTCAAGTAGAAGGTTTGAGCCGGTCGCGGCCACGCTTGTTTCACTCATAATTAAAAATCCAACTCCTAGCAGGCGTAATAGAAAAGACTTCATACCAAAATCCTTAAAGAAAAGGCAATGTGACTAGAACAGCGCGTCAAGCTGTTCGTCTGTCAGATTTCCGGGAACAACAGTAATGGGAACACGGCAACGCGACGCGCCGCGTGCCATCAGGAATGTAATCAAAGGGCCAGCCGTTTCCGACTGCGTATCGGCACCAAGAACAAGAAGGCTGATCTCATGTTCCTGGTCAATCAATTCCAGCAACTCGTCACGGATATCACCTTCGCGGACATATAAGATTGGCGTTCCCTTGGTCAGTTTTTTAACATAATCGGCATGGATGGCCATTTTGGCTTCGGCTTCTTCGCGCGCTTCTTCGCGCATCAATTCACCGACACCGGCCCAATATTCAAATTCAGCAGGAACAATACAATACATCAATGCCACGCGGCCACCAACGGATCGGGCGCGTCCACAGGCGAATTGTAGTGCCTGATGCATTTCCTCACTATCATCCACAACAACAAGAAAGACCGGCTGTTTTGGTTTCGCCATTGCTTTTGCCATAATATCTAGATCTCCACTATCATCGGGGGAATGAAGGCTTAGCTGCGCCGGAATGCCGCTGCTGCCAACCAGCCAGCAGCAACCGCAAATAGGATCGCAAATATTCCATATAGCGCTGAATAATCATGCGCAAAATTGTAAATGCCAGCACTCAATCCCCCTTTATTGATATAGAGATTGGTAATGTCTTCGCTGATTGCAACGCCATTGCGGAATTGCAGAACCCGAACATCATAAGTACCAGACAGAATATTTGCTGGCAATTTTACCTCAGCGCGAAACAACGCATTTTCGGTCAAGGTGACATTGCCGGTTTGATCTGGCCATAGATCAATGCTTGCCATATTGGCCTGCAGCGCCTTGATAAACTCATTTGCCGTTGGTTTTGGCCGGCCAGCAACGGGAGTCTCAGCCGCGATTTCCAACCCAATATTATTTGTGCCAATCTCAAGCGAGGCGAGCGTTTCAGGGCTGGCAATCTTGTTGATAGGGCTGGTGGCAAGAATGGTGTAAAGGCTTGGTACTTTTTGCCAAATATTGGTTTCAACATTAATCCAGATGCCAGCACGGTTTGCTTTTCGCCGTTGTGCGATATCGGTTGGTGGGCCGCTAATCACGACCAGAATGTCATCGCCAACCGCGCCATCAACCGCCCCAAACAACAATAAATCGGTGCCGTGGAATCCACTGGTAATGGCGATATTTGATTTTGATAGATCGGCAACCAAACGGCCGGAATTTGCCTCGGCCAGACCGGTCATGCCAAGCAGTAGAATAAAACCGAGAATGAATTGACGTGCGCGGATCATTTCAACAGCTCCACGCTAAACAGATCATCAGGCCGAAGAACAAGATCAAAACCAAGCTTGATACAGACTGCAAGCACCATCAGCGCCAATAGCCCGCGAAGCTGTTCGCCGCGCAATAATGCGCTCGCCCTTGTGCCAAATTGTGCGCCAATAACCGCGCCAAACAACAGCAATCCGGCAAGCATGAAATCAACCGTTTGGGTTTGTACCGATTGCAAGAAAGTGACGTTTGCTGTCACAAAAATAATCTGGAACAAAGATGTGCCAACAACAACCGAAGTTGGCATGCCAAGAAGATAAATCATCGCTGGCACCATGATAAAGCCGCCACCAACACCCATGATCGCCGCCAAAACACCAACAAAGGCGCCAATGGCAAGTGGCAATAAAGCGCTGATATAAAGCTTTGACCGGCGGAACCGCATCTTTAATGGCAAGCCGTGAAGCCAATTATGCTGGTGTAATTTGGTTTTGCGACCGCCGGGACGGCGCGTGCGCATGATGGTTCGCACACTTTCCAAAAGCATCAAAAACCCGATGATGCCAAGAAATACGACATAGGACAGCTTGATCACAAGATCGATCTGGCCCATTTCGCGAAGGAAGGTGAAAAGCATGACGCCAAGGGATGATCCGATTACACCGCCAAGCAGCAAAATACCGCCCATTTTGAAATCGACATTACCGCGCCGCATATGCGCCAAAACGCCAGATACTGACGATGCCACAATCTGATTGGCCTCGGTCGCCACCGCAACCGCTGGTGGAACGCCAAGAAAGATCAATAATGGCGTCATCAGGAAACCACCGCCAACGCCAAAAAGCCCTGATAGGAATCCAACACCACCGCCAAGACCGATGATGATGCCGATATGCATCGAGATTTCAGCAATAGGTAAATAAATATACATTGATGCCAGCATCAGGAATGTGGATTTGGCGCAAAAGGGCAGGTCGGGGGAAACCCAAAAATCACGAAACCGTCTTGCCAGTCCGGTTTCGCATAGAGTGCCATTCGATGCAAGGGCATTCCGCCTTTTGGTTTGCTCGTGGTTTGCGCCGAAATGGCCTGATGGCTAGTTTGATCCGTGTTGAAAATGTGGCGGGCAAGGGCGCAAGAGCCGTTGAAGCAAGGGTCAATGAAACAAGAAAAAAACTATAAAATCTTTGCCTTGCATCGCTATGTGGAAAATAGATCAAATAAATATGCGCTAAAAATCCGCTAATGACGGGTTCGGCGCATCACTGGATCATCTTCATAAATATGCGACAATAAGCGCAAAATGCGAAGCACATCATGATCATCAATTGAATAGTAAATCGTTTGCGACTCGCGGCGTGTTCGGACGATATTGGCGCGTCGCAATCGACCTAGATGTTGCGATAAAGCCGATTGGCTAAGCGTTGCGATAATATTTTCCAACTCGGACACGGATCGTTCCTGACCATCTGATAATTCATTAAGGATGCGCAGTCTTTTGGTGTTGCCGATTGCCCGTAATATTGAAGTGACCTTTGACTGTTCACCTTCAAAGTCAGGTGATCTTGCCATTTTGTTCTCCTGATTTCTTTTTAAATTTTGCGTCTTCCATGAGTGAGTTTATAAAAGAAAAGTTAGGAAACCTTTAATAACGCGGATTAATCTGCATTAAATTGCAGTTTTTATAATTAGACGCATCTTTTTAAGGGTTTATTAATTTTTTGGCGGGGCGGCTTTTGGTGTTTGGTTCCTGTCTAACCCTAAATAATTGGCGTATCTGGATCATCCAAAAGGCAGGCTGTTGATAGAATGCGATGGTTGCTGGCGCGTTCATTGGCCGGAATGATTGGATAGATAATGCGTTTGAACTGGCGCTCTGGCCCTTGATTAATCCGGATCATGCCATGTTGGTAAAGGGGCCCACGGACCGCCATTGCCGTTTCATAGGAAATGGCAAGCCAGTAATTTAAGGGCGGATCAAGGCAATGTTCGAATGATTGCGCCAATAGGGGCGGTGGCTTTGGCCAAGCCAAATTTTCTGGAACAACAATAAAACATAGTTTCATTGATAATGACTGGCCGACAAGAACAAGATTTTTGATATGCGCATCATAAACCTTGATGAGTGACGATAATACATCTGTTGTATCAAGCGACATGCGGGCCAGCCGCAGCAAATCATCGGGCAGATTGTCAAAGGTCAAAAGCTGCGGTGATACCAATTCAATTTCGCTTTGAAATAATCTGCGATGTTCGCTTTCCAAATTGGACAGCGCCATCTGCGCCAGGCGAATGCAAATTTTATTCTGGGTGAATTGCGTGCCGTCATTTCCATCAAAATTATAAAGTGTGATCGCGGTTTTTACGGCCCGCAACGCCCGGATCAACGATAGTAAAGCAGGCACTGTTGGCTTGGCGCCAAGCGTGATGAACATTTTCTGATTGACGCGTGACACGGCTGCGCCGCCGGTTGGCGGCGGGGAATTGGAAGCGGCAAGAATGGTGCCTGCGTCATTTATCGTGATATTTGCCCGCATATAACAATCACTGCCCTAGCCGTTGCAACATCGGCGAATGGGGACCGGGCTCCGCTAAAATGCATGTCAACCGGTAGCCCCAAGACAAAGCATGACAGAAAAGGGTTTATAAAGGGTTTATGAGCGCGACAAAATTTTGCAAGTCATTTGGCTAATCATGCGTTTTTAGGAAGTGTTTTTTCAAAATCTTGTTGGTATGGGAACAAGAGTTGCTAAACTGACGCCATGACAAAACCAATTTCAGCAAAAATTAGCCTCGACCATTTGCGCCATATTGCCGAGCAGCATTTTGATATTCGGATTGCCAGCGATGGAAGATGGTTCCATGAAGGTGACGAAATCCGCCGTATTGCGCTGGTCAAACTATTTGCATCAATTCTGGTTCTTGATGACAACGGTGATTACTGGCTGGCAACGCCTGCTGAAAAGGGACGGATCACGGTTGATGACGCGCCATTTATCATCCGGGATATGACAGTAAAAACCGGCGCCCAATCCCAGCAAAATGAAATATGGTTTCAGACCAATATTGATGAAACGGTTTTGCTGGACCCGAAGCATCCGCTGCAATTACGCGCTGCCGCGCAATCGCCAGATCTGCGCCCCTATATTGAGGTGCGCGACGGGTTGCTGGCTAAATTATCGCGGCCGGTCTATTACCAGCTTGCCGATTATGCCGAGGTCGGGCCGGATGGTCGGCTTGGCATATGGAGCCATGATCATTTTTTTGCTTTAGAGGCCTGATGTCCCCCTTGCCTGATAATCCAGCCTTAACGACAGCTACCGCTTTGCAAATCACCCATCAAGATTTGCAACAGCGTCTTGATGCCTGTTTGAACCCGCTGTCAGATATGGCGGCTTTGGGGCTTGATGTGGCGCCTGTGCCTGACCGGCCTGCCGCCATTCTGGTTCCGTTGCTGCGATCGGCGGGTAACTGGCATATTCTGATGACCAAGCGGGCCGAACATCTGGCGCATCATGCAGGACAGATCAGCTTTCCTGGTGGTAAGGTCGAACCCGATGATGATGGGCCGGTTTCGGCGGCGCTTCGTGAAGCTTTTGAAGAGGTGCGCCTAATCCCTCAATCGGTAAGTATTGCAGGCGGACTTGACGCGGTACGCAGTCCGGCGGGATTTATCGTTCAGCCTATTGTTGGTATTATTGGTGGGGATGACGGTCTGCATGGTTTGGTGGCTGATCCGGCCGAAGTTGATTTGATTTTTACCCTTCCTCTGTCGCATGTCATCAACCCAAACAATTTCCGTTTGGTGCCACGCAAAACCAATGGTCGGCGGAATGATTATTGGGTTGTTGATCATGATGACCATTTGATTTGGGGGCTTTCGGCGCGCGTATTGAACGATCTTCACCGGCGCATTGGCGTGGCCGTTTGATCTTGCCGCACGCGAACCCCATATATAAATCAATATATAGATAAGGTGATCACCAAATTGGTGACCCTAAACATAAACAACAGTGGAGTGGATTAAAGATGCGAGCCATATTGGTGATTTTGTCCGCCCTTGGTGCGGCATTTCTGGTTATGGGATATGTGCGAAGCTGGCAGATGCGAAAGGCCATCAAAACCGGCAAGCCACCTGAAGCGATCGATAATAACTATATTTTGGGCGCACTCGTCGGGTTAGTGGTGTTTGCGTTTGGCGTATGGTGGCTGGAATCAGACAGCGCGCCGGCGAATGCGGCCTATTCTCCTGCCAAAATTGAAAATGGAACAGTGACCGGGGGCGGCTTTGAACAGCAAAAGTGATCATGATGTTGGCAGCTTGCCCGCTTGGGCGCAGCGGTCGCTTGTCATGCAGATTTTTGCCCAAGCTCGTGCGCTTGGTGGCGAGGCCCGTATCGTTGGTGGGGCTGTTCGTGATTGGCTTGCCGGTTATCCGGTTGGCGATATTGATATGGCGGTTAATTTGCCAATCGAAACTGTGGCAAGCCATTTGCTGGCCTGCGATATGCGCGTTGTTGAAACCGGCCTGAAACATGGAACCATCACGCTTTATGACAATGATGATCAAATCGAATTGACTCAAACGCGTGTCGATCTGGAAACCGATGGGCGCCATGCTATTGTCGCGCATGATCAAGATTGGGCGCGTGATGCGGCGCGCCGCGATTTTACCATAAATGCGATCTATCTTGATTCGTCTGGCGGCATTTTTGATCCGCTTGATGGGAGGGCAGATTTACAGGCTGGCCGGTTGCGCTTTGCCGGGGACGCTGGCTTGCGGGTGCAAGAAGATGCATTGCGGATGATCCGCTATTGCCGGTTTTTGCCGCGCTTTGCTGCAACGGGTCTTGACCAGCAAGCACAAACGGCATTGCGCGAACATGCCAGCCTTTGTACCGCCTTGTCGGGCGAGCGTATTGCCAATGAAATGCGGCAGATTATGGTTGGTGGCCGCCTAAAAGATGTTATTGGCTTGATGCAAGACACCAAAATAGACCAAGCCGCGCTTGGACGATCGCTTGATCCGTCGCGGCTGGCAAATGATGATGAAATTGGGTCAATGATTGCTGGTCTTGGCGCGAATATTGATCTTGCATGGCTGGTAAATCTTGCTGTGGCCATGCCGTCTGGATCAGCGGCGCTTTTGGCAAAGCGGTTGCGGCTAAGCCGCGCTGAAGAACGCTGTCTGACACGGCTTGATCTGGGGCTTGGCACTGAAGATATGACGATGTTAAGCGGCGCAAGATGGCGGCAATCTGCCTATTATCTTGGCGATATGGCGGCGCTGCTTTTTGCCGTGCAATCATGGCGTAATGGCCATGCGCTAGATGCGTCACGCCTTGCCGAACTGACCTTATGGGCGCCGCCACGAAACCCGATCTGTGGGGCAGACTTATTGTCGCATGGCGTTGACAATGGCCCAGGTCTGGGCCAGATGTTAAAAGACGCCGAACGCCGGTGGGTAACGTCAAATTTCACGCTCGGAAAAGTGGCGTTACTGGAATGGCTTTTTGGAAATTAGGTGAAGGTAATCATGGCCGCAGCAGCAAGCCAAACCATGCCATCAATTGCGCAAAGAAAGACTGACGCAAGCGACTGGTTTCGAACGCTTCGCGACGAGATTTGCGCGGTTTTTGAAGCGATTGAGGATGCCGGCCGAGATGATGATGGTCAGGCTGGCCGTTTCGCGCGCAAACAGTGGCAGCGCGATGGTGGTGGTGGCGGTGAAATCAGCCTTATGCATGGCCGCGTCTTTGAAAAGGTCGGGGTGAATATCTCAACCGTCTTTGGCACATTTTCAGATGATTTTAAAGGCCAGATCAGTGGCGCTGAAGATGATGGACGTTTCTGGGCATCCGGCATTTCATTGGTGGCGCATATGCGCAATCCGCATGTGCCTGCTGCCCATATGAATACACGGTTTATTGCGACCTCGAAAAACTGGTTTGGCGGCGGCGGTGATTTGACTCCGCTTTTGCCGGATGCGGCGGCGGGTGCTGAATTTCATGCGGCGTTAAAAGCTGCCTGTGACAGCCATGATCCTGATTATTACCCGAAATATAAAAAATGGTGTGATGAATATTTCTATTTGCCACATCGTGACGAACCGCGCGGTGCTGGTGGGATTTTCTATGATAATTTGAATAGCGGCGATTGGGCTAAGGATTTTGCCTTTACCCGTGATGTTGGAACCGCATTTAAAAATGGCTATGCCGAGATTGTTAAAAGCCGCATGGATTTGCCCTGGACGGACGCGGATCGTCATGCCCAGCTGGTGCGGCGTGGCCGTTATGTCGAGTTTAATTTACTCTATGACCGTGGCACGTTATTCGGCTTGAAAACCGGTGGAAATATCGAAGCGATTTTGATGAGTTTGCCGCCTGAAGTGCGCTGGCCATGATGGTTTTGGCGTTTGGAATCATCAGACCAGCTCATTTTCGGCAAATTTTTGCGCGAATCTTGCAAAATTAGGGTAGGAAAATAGGGCGTGACCATGCTAGGAAATCACCAACAAATTTTGCCGGCCGGCATGTTTGATCTGCCAAGATCGAAACGACCTGTATACATGTCGAATAACATGTTCGGAAAACAGCGTTAAAGAGGACAAGATGGCTAATTCGGATAAAAACAAAAACCCCGCTAAAGGTGATGTTCAAGAACCGGGACGTCGCGATTTTATTGTTGTGGCGACCTATGCGATGGCAGGCCTTGGCGCTGCTGCGGTTGCGTGGCCACTGATTGATCAGCTGAACCCAGCTGCTGATACTTTGGCCCTTGCCAATATCGAAGTTGATATTTCGAAAATTGCTGTTGGCCAGTCGATCACTGTGAAATGGCGCGGCAAGCCGGTCTTTATCCGGCATCGTACCGCCGATGAAATTGCCCGTGCAAATGCCACCAATTTAGATGATTTGCGTGACCCACAAATTGATACGGCGCGTGCTGAAAAGCCTGAATATCTGGTTCTCGTTGGGGTTTGTACGCATCTTGGCTGCGTTCCGCTTGGTCAGAAAACTGGCGAAGTGCGGGGCGATTATGACGGTTGGTTCTGCCCATGTCATGGATCACATTACGATACGTCAGGCCGGATCCGCAAAGGGCCTGCACCGACAAATCTAGAAGTTCCGCCTTATAGTTTCCTGTCCGACTCGGTTGTCCGTATCGGCTAAATAATTTATCAAACCACTCAAAATCGAAGGTGCAAAACGATGTCTGCCAACCAGTTTAAAAGCCCGGTCGTACGATGGATTGATCATCGGCTACCTGTTTTTTCAATGTTGCATCATACAGCGCATGATTATCCAACGCCCAAAAACCTCAATTATATGTGGAATTTTGGCAGCCTTGCAGGGCTATCGCTGGCCATCATGATTGTGACAGGGATTGTGCTTGCTATGAGCTATACAGCTCATGTTGATTACGCATTTGACTCAGTCGAACGTATCATGCGCGATGTGAACCATGGATGGATGATCCGCTATATTCATATGAATACGGCGAGCTTCTTCTTCATTGTCGTTTACCTCCATATGTTTAGGGGGCTTTACTATGGCTCCTATAAAGCGCCACGCGAGTTATTATGGATGCTGGGGGTGGTTATTTTCTTGCTTATGATGGCAACTGCCTTCATGGGCTATGTTCTACCTTGGGGACAAATGAGCTTCTGGGGCGCGACGGTCATCACGAACCTGTTTTCGGCCATTCCTTATGTTGGTGAAAGCATCGTTACCTTGTTGTGGGGCGGCTTCTCGGTTGATAACGCAACATTGAACCGGTTCTTTTCGCTGCATTACCTGATGCCGTTTATCATTGCCGGTGTTGTTGTCCTTCATATCGTGGCTTTGCACAGATTTGGTTCGAACAATCCAATCGGCATTGACACAAAAGGCCCGCAAGACACGATTTCATTTCACCCTTACTACACAATCAAAGACGTGTTTGGCATTGCGATATTCTTGCTTTTGCTGGCGATGGCTGTGTTCTTCTTTCCGAATGCAATGGGTCATCCCGATAACTATATTCCGGCAAATGCGATGCAGACGCCGGCACATATCGTTCCTGAATGGTACTTCTTGCCGTTCTATGCGATCTTGCGGGCGGTGCCTGACAAGCTTGGCGGTGTGTTGTTGATGTTTGGCGCGATTGCCGTTCTGTTTATCCTGCCTTGGCTTGATAGATCACCTGTTCGCTCGGCACGGTTCCGGCCTTTGTTCCGTATCTTCTTTTGGCTGTTCTTCGTCAATGCCATCGCACTTGGTTATCTTGGCGGCAAGCCAGCTGAAGGAATTTACGTCATATTGTCGCGCGTCGCGACGGCATGGTACTTCCTGCATTTCCTTGCCATCCTGCCGTTGTTGAGCATGTTCGAAACAACGAAACCTTTGCCAAAATCCATTTCGGAACCGGTGCTTGGATCATCGGGGAGGTCAGCATAATGTTGAAACGTCTTTTTGTAGCACTGTTTGCCATGACTTTGGCAGGCCCCGCGATGGCAGCTGGTGGCGATGTTGAATTGCAAAAACGCGACTGGAGCTTTTCTGGCCCGTTCGGTACATTTGACAAAGCCGCCATGCAGCGTGGATTTCAGGCCTATCGTGAAGTCTGCGCCGGCTGTCATGGCATGAAGCTTATTGCATTCCGCAATTTCTCTGATCTTGGTTATAACAGTGACGAGATCAAGGCTATTGCCGCCGAATATGAAGTGCAAGATGGCCCGAATGACGATGGCGAGATGTTTATGCGCCCCGGTATTGCTGCCGACCGTATTCCATCACCCTATGCCAATGACAATGCCGCCCGTGCAAGCAATAATGGTGCCTTGCCACCCGATTTGTCATTGATTGCCAAGGCGCGTGGCAATGGCCCAGATTATCTGTTCAGCCTTCTTGCCGGTTATAAAGACGCACCTGAGGGCACCACAGTGCCAGAGGGGATGTATTATAACGCGGCTTATCCAGGTCATCTGATTGCGATGCCACAGCCACTCTATGGTGAGGATGTAACCTATCTTGGTGATGCCGATAATTCGGTTGAAGGTATTTCCAGTGATCTGGTGCAGTTCTTGATGTGGGCTGCCGAACCAAAGATGGAAGTCCGAAAGCGCATTGGTGTTGCTGCGGTGTTCTTCCTTGGAATCTTTGTGGTGGTATCATATATGGCGAAACGCCGCGTATGGGCTGACGTGCATTAAGCGACACGATATTGATAAGAGATCACCCCGTCCTTGTGGCGGGGTTTTTTCTTGCCCATTTTTAGAGGCGCATTATTTGGGGCGCGGTTTTTAGATTTTGGGACAAAGCCGCCAATAGTCAGGCGCGCCTGGCCGCAAAGGTCAAGCGGATATCTATGAATATCCTATTGGCGGCGGACGCTAGCTTGCGGCCCAGCAGCAGGTTTAACTGGCGGCTAAACGGGCAGTTAAACGGGCGGTCTAGACGTTAAAGCGGAAATGGAACACATCGCCATCAACGACTTTATAGTCGCTTCCCTCGATGCGTAATTTGCCAGCTTCCTTGGCGCCATTTTCGCCCTTGCATGCCAGATAATCGGCATAGGCGATGGTTTCGGCCCGAATAAATCCACGTTGGAAATCAGTATGGATTGCGCCTGCTGCTTGCGGTGCGCTTGCGCCTTTGGCAACTGTCCATGCGCGTGCCTCTTTCGGGCCAACGGTGAAAAAGGTCAAAAGATCAAGCAAGCTGTAACCAGCGCGAATAAGCCGCGCCAATCCGGCTTCTTCAAGCCCAAGCTCACCCAAAAATTCGGTTTTGTCAGTCTCGTCAAGCTGGGCGATTTCTGACTCAATCGCGGCCGAGACAATCACATAGGCAGCGCCTTCTGCGGCGGCCTTATCGGCGACAAGCTGGCAATAGGCATTACCGGTTGCGGCATCGCTTTCGGCAACGTTACAGACATAAAGAACCGGCTTTGCGGTCAATAGCTGTAATTGGGGAAGGCGGGCCGCCTCGTCGTCGGTCAGGCCGGGTGTGCTGCGGGCAGGCTGTCCATCTGACAGATGGGCAAAGACCTTTTCCATAATGGCTAGATCGGCCTTTGACTCCTTGTCACCACCGCGTGATTTTTTCACCAGCGCGGTCATCCGGCGCTCAAGCGAGTCAATATCGGCAAGCATCAATTCGGTTTCAACAGTCGCAGCATCACGAACCGGATCAACATCACCATCAACATGCGTGATTTCGCCATCTTCGAAACAGCGCAATACATGGGCAATCGCATCGACTTCGCGGATATTGCCAAGAAACTGATTGCCAAGCCCTTCGCCTTTGGATGCGCCACGAACAAGGCCAGCAATATCAACAAATTCCAGATAGGTTGGAATGATGGTTTTTGAATCTGCAAGTGCAGCCAACGCGCTAAGCCGGATATCTGGCACCGCAACACGTCCAGTATTTGGCTCGATTGTACAGAACGGATAATTGGCCGCCTCGGCCGCCGCTGTTTGGGTCAAAGCGTTGAACAGGGTTGATTTTCCTACATTTGGCAGGCCAACAATGCCACAATTAAATCCCATATCCGGTAAATCCTGTCTTTGGTTAATTTGGTTTTGATGCGGCGCTAGCGGGGCTGTCTTTCCCGTTGTCAATTTTTGGCTGTGGTGCCGGTGCAAGATAGGAAACACGGCTCATAAAGCCGCCATCATCATGCACAACAAGGCGGTCAGCTTCATCCGCCATTGCATCCAAAAGCGTTGCCAGCCAGCCAGTTTGTTCGTCACGGCCGAAATCAGCTAAAACCCATGATTTGACATCCATCGCCTCATGCGGTGGGCGACCAATGCCAATTCTGACGCGCCAATAATCACTACCCATATGGCGGTCGATATCACGAAGGCCGTTATGACCGCCATGACCGCCGCCGGTTTTGACGCGCAGCTTTCCCGCTGCAAGATCAAGCTCGTCATGGAACACAAAAATATCATTAGTATCAATCTTGTGGAACCGCGCAATTTCGGCAATTGGTAGGCCCGATTTATTCATAAAGCTTTGCGGTTTCACAAGGATGATTTTTTCTGACCCGATGCGGCCATCACTAATCAGCGATGGCCCCTTTTTTTTCCACGGCGAACATCCATGCCGGTCGGCAAGACGATCAACAGCCAAAAAACCGACATTGTGCCGGTTCAAGGCATAGTTTGATCCGGGGTTTCCCAGTCCTGCAAATAGACGCATGATTGTCCCGTTCGGGTTGGATAGGCAAAAGCCTAGTCGTCAGATGCTTTGTCTTCTGCGGCATCGGCGGCTTCGCCTTCACCAGCTTCACCATCTTCGTCATCTTCATTCTTCACGCCGCCGCCAGGTGAGGCGATGGTCGCAACGGTGAAGTCACGGTCAGTAATTGT
>DFSK01000074.1:13529-15339 GCA_002378605.1 Alphaproteobacteria bacterium UBA3439 | reverse complement strand
CCGCTGAGGTCAACTGTGATTTTTTCCGGAATTGTGGTTGCTGGGCACAGCAATTCAACTTCGTAACGAACAACGTTCAATACGCCGCCGATCTTGATTCCAGGGCATTCATCTTCATTGATGAATTCAACAGCAACAGCAACAGCCACTTTGGCCGAGCCTGATACGCGGAGGAAATCCATGTGAAGGACAGTATCGGTCACCGGATGAAACTGGATATCACGGGTTAGAACAGTATGTTTACCGCCACCAACCTGAATATCTAAAAGCCGACCAAAAATGCCGGGCTGGTGAACAATCTTAGTGATCTCACGTGTCTCGAGGGTGATGCCCAATGGGTCCTTTTTGTCGCCATAAATGACGGCAGGGACTCGACCTGCACGGCGTACCGCACGGGCGGACCCCTTACCGACCCGTTCGCGCTGTTCTGCGCTAATGGTTGTATTGTCAGACATTGCTAACTCCTTTTTCAAAACAATGTACCGCGCCTCCAGGGGTGCGCGGCAGCGGATTAATAGGCTTATTATCGGGAAAATACAAGCGTTTTTGCGTTTTCAGAGGCGATTCAAAATGCCGCTTAGAACAGCGTCGATACTGACCGTTCTTCATTGATCCGAAGCATGGCTTCGCCAAGAAGCGGTGCAATCGACAATTGCCGGATATTACGCGCAACACGAACCGCTTCGGTGGCCGGAATCGAATCGGTCGTGACAAGCGAATTTAGGGGTGATGCGGCAACGCGGCTAACCGCACCGCCGGACAAAACACCATGCGTTACATAGGCATCAACCGAAAGCGCACCAGCCTTCATCAGAGCGACGGCAGCGTTACATAATGTGCCACCTGAATCGACAATATCATCAACCATGACGCAATGGCGGTCTTCGACATCGCCAATGATGTTCATCACTTCAGAAACCCCTGCCTTTGGGCGGCGTTTATCAATAATGGCAAGATCGGCTTCGAGGCGACGCGCCAATGAACGCGCGCGCACAACACCACCAACATCAGGCGACACGATCATCAGTTTCGAGCCGTCATAGCGCTCTTTGATATCGCTTACAAAAACGGGTGCGGCAAACAGATTGTCGGTCGGAATGTCGAAAAAGCCCTGAATCTGACCCGCGTGAAGATCAATCGTCAAAACGCGGTCTGCACCAGCCGAGGTGATGAGATTGGCCAGCAATTTAGCTGAAATCGGCGTGCGCGGGCCAGATTTACGATCTTGGCGCGCATAACCATAGTAAGGGATAACGGCGGTGATCCGGCGGGCTGATCCACGGCGAAGCGCATCAAGCGCCACCAAAAGTTCCATCACATTGTCATTTGCCGGAAAGCAAGTTGATTGCACAACAAACACATCTTCGCCGCGAACATTCTCGCCAATTTCGACAAAAACTTCCATATCGGCAAACCGTTTTACATCGGCTTTTGTAAGGGGAACATCCAAATAGGCGGCGATGGCCTCAGCCAGCGGTCGGTTGCTATTGCAGGATAAAATCTTCATGCGTCAAAAACCTGTGTAGGACGACCCGCTTTGTCTTGGAAGCTTGCTATAGCAATCACGATCGGACGGGGCAAGAAGATATGCCAGAATTTTGTCAAAAACTGTCTGAACATGGCTAGGAAATAAAACAAGATGCCAATAAGGAAAGAAACATCAATCCAAGGAAAATATAGAGATGCGGCATGATGACTGTCTCTCTTATGTCATTTTTGTGGTTAGGTTTGGAACAAGGCCGATAACTGCAATTTGGCGGCCTGAATCGGGCAAAGCCGCATGTGTTGCGTGACGATGCGAAAACAGGCC
>DFSK01000074.1:13071-13234 GCA_002378605.1 Alphaproteobacteria bacterium UBA3439 | reverse complement strand
GATGATTCGCCATAGGTATCAATGCCAAGATCGGTCACATTAACCAACCCGGCCTTGCGAAGGCGCGACTGGACAAATCCGGGCAGATCGAACCGGTATTTCCCGTCCATACCCTGATCAGGATCAAAAAAGCCGTCAGCATCATCATGCGCGGAAAGAACGG
>DFSK01000074.1:11961-12800 GCA_002378605.1 Alphaproteobacteria bacterium UBA3439 | reverse complement strand
ATGGCGAAGATCATCGCCAACCTGATAATTGGCCTGTTGAATGGCAGGGCCGATAACGGCTTCAATTTGGTTTGGCGTGACACCCTGTTTGGCCATCATGGCGATGGTCGATTCCAAAACACCATCAACCGCGCCGCGCCATCCTGCATGCGCGGCACCAATCACACCCATATCCGGCGCCGCAAACAGCACCGGAACACAATCGGCCGTTAGGATTGCAAGCGCATAACCGCTATTGTTTGTGATCAGGGCATCGGCGTTGGCGCGGGCATCAATGCTGGCATCGCTGGTAGAGTCAATCTGCACAACGTTTGCTGAATGAATTTGGCGAAGGCCAAACATCTGGTCAGAGCGGAACCCAAGGCTATTGGCAACGCGCCGCCGGTTTTCGGCGATCAGTGCCGGATCGTCATTCGATCCAAAACCGCAATTCAAGCTTTTATAAAGGCCCGCGCTGACGCCGCCATTGGCGGTGAAAAACCCATGTCTTATATGCCATTTCCGCGTCGGTTGATCCCGCCAGCCAGCATGCTGATAACATTGCGGCCCACCCTCAAGAATAACTGGCATCGCGGCGGTCATATTGTCGATCCTTGATCACCGGCAGCAGCAAAGCCGGGCGGCAGGCCAGTTCCAGATGGAAGCATCATGGCAACCTTGAAGGCTGATCCCATTTGCTGGCTGCTGACAAGCCGGTCAACCGCCGCAAAAAGGCCACGCCTTGTTTCGGCATCGGCAAGTTTTGCCGCCGCTTCGGTTCGTTGGGCGATACCAATGGCTTGCAGAAAATCGCCCTGTGTGACTGGCCCGACAAGGCGAGCGCCGCTGCTTGTCGCACT
>DFSK01000074.1:6536-11642 GCA_002378605.1 Alphaproteobacteria bacterium UBA3439 | reverse complement strand
AATACGTCAACGGGCTGGTGATTGGCAACGGCTTGAAGGCTGTCGCCACTTGGCCCGTCACGGCCATAATCAATGATTAAGCAAGCACCGCCATAAGATGCAATATGTGTTGCAAGCTTGCCCGCATACGCATCAGCCATCGAGCAATATTCGGCAATGCTGCCATCGGTTGGGGCCGGCATTGACGCCAAATGCCAAATGTCGATTTCGGCAGGGCTAAGCGCAGGCCCATCAACAAAGCCAAGTCGCCCATCGACAAGCCCGACAAGCCGGTGGCGCCATGAACCGGCCGTCTCTTTATGATCTTGTCGCCAAATGGCTTGGTCGATTGGCAAGGCATCAAAAAATTCATTGGCAATGCCAAAAATTGGTGTGGCTGGTAAATCGTCAAGATCGGGGTGCCAATAAAGATCGGCTGGCGCTAACCGGTCTTTCTGCTGCTGGCGAAGCGCGGGGCTGGTTTCGACAAGATGCACCGGCGAATTTGCCAGTTGCGGCATGATTTGTGACCAGACATGCCGCATATCTGCCATCAGACTGCCGCGGCCCGGGCCAAGCTCTAGAATGGCCGGTTGCGTAAGGCCTGACAAATCGGCCATATGTGCAAGATAAAGCCCGCACATCTCGCCAAACAGGCCGGAAATTTCCGGGGCAGTGGTAAAATCGCCATCGGCGCCAAACGGATCTTGTTTGTGATAATAGCCGTGATCGGCATCACCAAGCGCAAGGCTGATATAATTTGCCAGCGATAATGGCCCATCAGTTTCAATCCGACTGGCGATTGTCTCAAACAAAGCTTTGCCCTGTTCGGTTTGCAAAAGATTATGCTCACTCATGGTCACGCCTTGGCCGCAAGGCTTGACGCAGCAAATACAACCCCAAAAGCATCATCGGCAATGACAATATCTGCCCCATGCTAAGCCCGCCTGCGAGAAGACCGATATGGGCATCGGGTTGGCGCACCAGCTCGACAAGAAACCGCGCCAGACCATAGCCAAATAAAAACAGGCCGGTCAGTCGTCCGGTTGCCGCCAGCCAGCCACGTCGCCAGCATAGATACATGGCAAGGCCAAGCACAATCCCTTCAAGACCTGCCTCATAAAGCTGGCTTGGGTGACGCGGCAGGCCATCACTATGCGGAAAGATCATCGCCCATGGCACATCGGTAACGCGGCCATAAAGCTCGCCATTGATGAAATTGGATAAGCGCCCCAAAAACAGGCCAATTGGTGTGACCATCGCCACCCTGTCGCTTAGGGCCAGAAACGCAATATTATGCCGTTTTGCCATCGCAAAAAGGGCAAGGCCAACGCCGATCAACGCGCCGTGAAAGGACATACCGCCTTGCCACACATGCAGGATTGAAAGCGGGTTTTCCAGATAATAGGCAGCATTATAGAAAAACACATAACCAAGCCGCCCACCAAGAATGATGCCGATCAATAGATAATTGAGCAGCCGATCCGTCTGGTCGGCCGTCATCACAGCATGCGGTGACCGTGTTTCACGGCGCAGAATATAAATGCCGATAAGCAATCCAGCGATATAGGCAAGCGCATACCAGCGAATGCCAAAACCCCCAAAATCAATGGCAAAGACATCAAATTCAGGAAGCGTGATGGCATTTTTGACCAAATCAACGGGTATCGGCTGGATTGTCATATCGTGTCTTTCGGTCTTTTGGCAGCACCGCAATGGCGTTTGCCATGAAAATATGCATGTGCGACACGATTTGTCGCCATCAACATCGATTGCAACCTTACTCTAGCGGCATTATCTATGATAAGAAACATCAGTCACAAGAAAAGATCGTGACAACCATCGGTGGTATAAACCGGACGATAAAAACCGAGTAGGAGAGACATCATGGCACCGCGTTCAAATTTTATGGCCGATATCGCGCAAATGGCAAATGGTGCGGCGTCAGCCTTTGGCGGGATGCGCGAAGAAGTGGATAATCTGATTCGCCAGCGTATGGAACGAAGCTTGAATGCCCGCGGTCTTGTGACGCGCGAAGAATTTGACGCGCTTCGTACCCGCCATGAAGCGCTTGCGGCGCGGTTGGCATTTCTCGAATCGACAATGGCATCACCGGCCGAGTCGGCGGGCAAGGTTGCTACGGCTGCCAAACCAGCGGCAAAAGCCAAGTCAGCGGCAAAAAAGACGAGAAAATAAACAGCGGTTTGAACCCGCCGCGAATCAGCGGAAAAGGCGGGAAAAACACAATTTCATGTGGGTCATGCCTGTTTGAGCCACAAAATATTGTATTGAATTAGATTGAATGCGCGATCCGAATTTGCCATTTTAAGGGCGGTCATCGGCAATGAAGCCGAGCCGAGATTTTCGGAACGCATCGCATGGCACCTAGCCAAAATCAGCATGATATTCTTCTTGGCGATCCCATCGAATTGGTCACGCGTTTTGTCACCAATCAGGACTGGTTGTTGCAACGGCGTGCCGAAAATGCGGTTCTTGTCGAGGTGCCGGGCAAATGGTGTGATTACCAATTGGCCGTTACATGGCAGCATAATGAAGAAGCGATGCAGGTCACTTGCCGCATTGATGTTCAATGTGAAAATGACCGTCTTGGCGATATCGCCCTTCTTGCGGCATTGTTGAACCAGCAGATATTTATGGGGCATCTGGCGCTGGATATTGGCACTGGCGAACTGGAATTACGGCATACTTTACCGCTTCGCGGGGCTGGCGGGGCAACGCCTGAACAGATTGAAGATGTTGTCGATATCATGCTTGGCGAATGTGAACATTGTTTTCCAGCAATCTATCAGGTGGCGCGCAACCAGCTGTCGGCAAGTGATGCGGCAGCGGCGGCTTTATTTACCACCGAGGGCGAGGCCTAGTTATCATGGCGCAGCAGCAGATCACGCTGTTGGGGTGTGGCAAGATGGGAAGCGCAATGCTGGAAGGCTGGCTTGCCGATCGTAACCTTGACGCCAATTTTACCATTATCGAACCGCATCAAACACATCTTGGCTGGTTAGAAGACCAAACGGCTGTTCGGCTTTATGCCGATTGTGTGGCGGCGATTGCCGATGGCGCACCGGTTAGCACAATGATCGTTCTTGCCGTTAAACCGCAAATGATGGACGACGCTATCGCCGGTCTTGGCATGATGAAACATGCTGATTGCGCCTATCTTTCGATTGCTGCTGGCATTTCAACAGGCTGGTTGAAACAACGGCTTGGTGATAATGCGATTGTCATTCGGGCGATGCCAAATACGCCAGCGGCGATTGGCAAAGGCATTACCGCGCTTTATGCCGATGCGCCAGATCATGTGCGCGATCTGGCAAGCCAGCTTTTAGCGGCTGTTGGGCAGGTTGTGCATGTGCAAGACGAGTCCCTGATGGATGGCGTCACCGCCCTGTCCGGATCGGGGCCTGCCTATGTGTTTTTGTTGGTCGAGGCCATGACTGAGGCAGGTATTGAAGCAGGGCTTCCCGATGATTTGGCGGTTGAATTGGCGAAGGCAACGGTTTGCGGTGCTGGTGCGCTGATGGCGGCGGTTGATACAACGCCGGCTATTCTGCGCGAAAATGTGACAAGCAAAGGTGGCACAACGGCGGCGGCGCTGGCGGTTTTGATGGCCGATGACGGGTTGGCAAGTCTAATGACAAAGGCGGTTGCAGCGGCAAAAGCGCGGTCAATCGCGCTTGGCGAATAGGCCAAAAGACAGTCAAAATATCCACTATTTAGATTTCGCGCCGATTCTGTGCTATGTTTACGATGCCTGCTGAACGGTGCCATCATCTGTTCAGACTGTTTTAAAAATTTATGAAAAGGATGTCTGATGTTGCAGGATTCCGTCTCGCCGCAATCAAATGATGAAAGCCGCGCCGCGCTTGCCGATGCGGCCTGGGCGCTTTTGGCCACGCATGATATTGATCAGATTGATCTTGATATGGTTGCCGATATGGCAGGCATTGAGCATGGGTTAGCGGGGGCGCTTGGTGGCAGTGTGCAACGGCTGGTTCTGGCCAAGATGGCCGCGCTGGATCAGCAATCAGTTATGGAAAGCTTTGACGATATTGAAGATGCTGGCGAAGTGTCTGTCCGTGAGAAAATCATCGAAGGTTTGCTGCACCGGTTTGAAACCTATGCCCCATACCGCGCGCAGATTGATCAATTAAATCGGTCGGCCCGCCGCCATCCTGAATTGGCGTTGCGGTTGCTTGACGGCCTCGAAGCCGTGGTTCGGCGTGTTCTGGTGATGGCCGGTGATCCTGTTCATGGATTAAAAGGCATGTTGCGGGTCAAGGGGGTTGTTGCGGTGTTTTTGGCAACGGCACGCATTTGGATGAAAGATGATAGTCCTGATCTTGCGGCAACGATGAAAATGCTCGATCAACGGATGGTGAAAGCTGAAGAATGGGGTGTCAGTCTTCGCCTGTTTGACGGCAAGCATGACCATCATACCGATCAAGATCGTCATGATGACGCTTCTGCAGGGCGACATGGCGTTGATAATGACTGAGGCGTCATTTGAAGATTTTCTCAAGCTGGATATAAGGTGCGGAACGATTGTTGCGGCGACGCCCTTTCCTGAAGCGCGCAAACCGGCCTATAAGCTGGAGATTGATTTCGGCGCGCCGCTGGGAACGCGCAAATCATCAGCGCAGATCACCACCCATTACCAGCTAGAAGAATTGATTGGCAAAAAAGTGATGGCGGTGGTGAATTTTCCGCCGCGCCAGATTGGGCCATTTATGTCCGAAGTATTAACCCTTGGCGTGCCGGATGCCGCAGGTGAAGTCGTGTTGGTCACGCCGGATCATCCGGTGCCGGATGGCGGGAAATTATTCTAGACGGGTAATTTAACCGCAACCCGCAGCCCGCCAAGAGGCGAGTCACCAAGCGTAAGCTCGCCGCCATGGCTGAGAATCACGTCACTTGTAATCGACAGGCCAAGACCGGCACCGCCGGTGCGTCTGTTGCGTGATTCCTCAAGCCGGATAAAGGGGCGTATTGCATCGGCGCGGCGTTCTTGCGGAATGCCGGCGCCATTATCATCAAAGGTAATGATCACCTCATCATTGCGAATGCGAATTGCCACAACAGTTCTGGTTGAATAGCGAATTGCATTGG
>DFSK01000074.1:2503-6195 GCA_002378605.1 Alphaproteobacteria bacterium UBA3439 | reverse complement strand
CCGGAATATCATCTTTGACCGGCGATAGGGTGATATCAAATTTGTGGCTTTTATGCGCTTGTGTAACCAGCCGGTTCAAAAGATCATCAACCGCCAGCTCTTGTGGGGCCTCATCACCCTCGCCAGCGGCAAAAGCAAGATAGCCATCAATCATTTCTTCCATTTCGCTGATATCGCTGCTGATGGCTTTGGTATCTTCATTATCTTTCATCAATGCCAATTGAAGACGCATGCGGGTCAGCGGGGTGCGCAAATCATGGCTAACACCGGCCAGCATTTCGGTGCGCTCATTCAATTGCCGCATGATGCGATAACGCATCGCCTGAAAAGCGCGGCCAGCAAGCCGAACCTCGCGTGCGCCTTCGAGCCGGTAATCGGGCGCTGCCCGCCCAAGGCCAAGTTGGCGTGCGGCGGCGGCCAAACGGTGGATCGGACGCACCTGTCCGCGAAGGAACATCAAGGCAATGCCGAATAGAATGATCGAGCTGCCAATTGTCCAGCCAATAAAGGTCCAGCTTGTTGAGCTAAAGATTCGCTTGCGACTTGCATAAATCCGCAAAACGCCATTTTTCATCTGTAAATCAATGAAAATCAAATTCGGGTCAGTGCTGATATCAAGAATCCATGGCAGTTTGACCTGTCGTTTCAATTCGCGCCGAAGCATGGTTTCGGCATAGGTTTCCGCCGGGCCAAGGGCGGTGGCAGGCAAAACCGCGCCCGGTTGAAAATCGATCGGAAAGCTAAAATACTGCCAGCCTTTTTCGGTAACTGCCTCGATGCTGGCTTTGTCCGGGCTTGTGCCGATATCATTAATTAGCAAGGCCATTTCGCCAGCAAGGTTTTGGGCCATATGGCGGGTAACGGTATCCCAGTGACGCTCATAAAAAATGAAAACGGTAATGACCTGCACAAAAATCATCGGTACCAAGATGATTGACAGCATTCGGCCAAACAGGGTTTTGGGAAGAAATTCGCGCAATTGCATGTTCAGCCCTGCCTAACGTTTTGGTGCGGCAGTGTCGGTGCGCAGCATCCAGCCACGGTTCCGCACTGTTTGCAGGTAAACAGGATGGCGCGGGTCAGGCTCTAGCTTACGGCGCAGTCGGGCAACAGCCACATCAATTGACCGGCCTTCCATGCGTCCATCAAGCGCCGCACCAAGATCATCACGCGATAGGATTTGATTGGGGCGTTTGCCAAAACTGGTCAAAAGCTGCTGTTCTGCTGTTGTAATATGCAGCCGGTCGCCTGATTTCGATAACATGCCGGTGTCGGGATCAAACAGAAAGGGGCCGAAATTGATCTGCATGTCAAAATGGTCATTGCTGCGGTTGCGCTGGAGGATACGTTTGATCCGCAGCACAAGTTCGCGCGGCTCAAATGGCTTTGACATATAGTCATCAGCGCCAGCCTCCAGCCCTTCAATGCGGTTTTCAGTATCGGACATTGCCGTCAGAAACAAGGCAGGCACTGCATTGTCTTTACGGATGTCAGCCAGAAATTCAAGCCCTGTTTCACCAGGCATCATGATATCGACAACCAAAAGGTCAAAGGCAATGCCTTGCAGGATTTTGCGCGCTTCGCTGGCATTGCCGGCATCAGTAACGCGAAAGCCGCTTTCTTCGAGAAACCGGCGAAGCAGAATGCGAAGCCGTTCATCATCATCGATGACAAGGATGTGATGCTCTGACATAAAGCCCCTCTATGATTGAATGCTGGGTTAAATGAATTTGCGGCCCGTCAATTCAGTTCAATTCTATTCAGCGCAATTCGGGTCATTTCGAGTCGACCGGCGCAATCACCGCAATCATATATCGCTTGTCTGATCTTGCTGGGCGATTTGTTCAATCGTATCGCTGTCGAGCAATCCCCGCAATACCCGTTGGAATCCATCAACCGCATCAACACCGGCCTCACGATAGGCAGCTGCAAAACGGCGGCCTTGCAGTGACGTTAGACGTGATTCAAGCGCGGTGCCGGTCGCGGTAAGATAAAGCAAACGCTGGCGCCGGTCAGATGCCCCCGGCTTTTGAACGACATAGCTGTCTTCCATCAATCCAGACAGAACGCGCGACAGGCTTTGTTTGGTAATGCAAAGAATAGCCAAAAGATCACTAACCGTAATGCCGGGGTTACGACCAATAAAATAGATTGCCCGATGATGCGCACGCCCCATATTCTGTTCAGCAAGAATCGAGTCGGCTTCACCGGTGAAATCGCGGTAAGCGAAGAACATCAATTCAATGCCGCGGCGCAATTCTTCTTCGCGTAGAAAAAGAGCCTTGCCAATTGGTTTTACGTCAGCCATGTTGACCAATATAGAATGTGAGTGATAAAAAAGACTTCTAGTCTTTAGCATGAAATGGCCGAAATGGAACCATTTAAATTCGTAAGATAGAAGCTTTGGCTGCTTATAGGGAGAGCATAATATGGCATTGATTCCGTTTGATGATCGCGATGGTAGCATTTGGATGGATGGCGATATTGTGCCATGGCGCGATGCAAAAGCGCATACGCTAAGCCACGGGCTGCATTACGCCAGTCTGGTGTTCGAGGGCGAACGCGTCTATGCCGGTAAAATCTTCAAAGGGCGCGAACATACTGTTCGGCTGCGTCAATCGAGTAAATTGCTGGATTTTGATCTGCCGATTTCGGATGATGCGGTGGATGCTGCCAAACAAGCGGTTATCGAAGCCAATAACATTGTTGATGGTTATGTGCGGGCCTATTGTTGGCGCGGTTCCGAAATGATGGCCATTTCGGCGCAGCAAACAACGGCGCATCTGGCGATTGCCGCATGGGAATGGCCAAGTTATTTTGACCCTGAAACCAAGATGAAGGGCATTACGCTTGATATTGCCAGCTGGAAACGGCCATCGCCCGAATCAGCACCTGTTCATGCCAAGGCAGCCGGTCTTTACATGATTTGTACCCTGTCCAAGCATGAGGCCGAGCGCAAAGGCTTTCAAGATGCGTTGATGATGGATTATCGCGGCTATGTTGCCGAAGCCACCGGCGCCAATGTATTTTTTGTCGATGATGCAGGTACGCTCCACACACCTATTGCAGATTGTTTCTTGAATGGAATCACCCGCCAAAGCGTGATTTCGATGGCCAAATCAATGCAAATTGAAGTGATCGAGCGACATATAAAGCCTGAAGAATTGGGCTCGATGCGCGAATGTTTTTTAACAGGCACGGCAGCCGAGGTCACTCCGGTTTCAAGAATCGGTGACTATCAATTCACCCCAGGCGATATTTGCCGCAAGATGGTTGAAGGCTATAGCGCATTGGTTCACGCCTAATAACCCAAAACCCGCAATTATTTGAAGATTGCAAAAGCCACGAACCGCATGCGGTTGGTGGCTTTTTCTTAACCGCCTGTAACCGGCGGGAAAAAGGCAATTTCGTCTCGATCGCCAATCGGTGTGGCAAGATCACCATAAACACGGTTTACCGCAACCCGAACCGCATCAAGATTCTGTAAAGCGGTTTTATGACCAGCTGATTTGCATGTGATATGCGGGATCAAGGCGCCAACGGTATCAACGCCATCTGGGATGGACATTTCTTCAAATGAACAGCCGGTATGTTCCTTTAGCCATGCAAAATACATAATTTTCATTATCAATGGTCTCATTTATCATTGTTGGGCAGCCGGTGATGACGCGCCTGCCAATTACACGCCTGCC
>DFSK01000074.1:0-2240 GCA_002378605.1 Alphaproteobacteria bacterium UBA3439 | reverse complement strand
TGCCAATTACACGCCTGCCAATTGCGCCTTGTTATGATTCAACAGCCAATGCTGTCAATCAAGGCCTAATCGTGATTTTGCGGCAATGATGTGGCTTAGCGAAGACTATTCACATGCCCCAATGCGCCCCTGACATAGCCTGACCCTGTTTGCACTGTCAGAATGGCGGCAATCCATAAAAGGATCAATCCAATCTCATGCGCAAAGGGAAAGCCCGGAAAGCCCGGTGCGCCCATCAAAAAGCCAAGCGCCAGAATTTGCGCGGTTGTTTTCCATTTGGCAAGCTGGGTGACCGGCGCTGACACATTTTGTTTGGCCAGATATTCGCGCAATCCTGAAATCATAAATTCACGAATGAGAATTATCAAAGCTGGCACTAAAAACAGCCATCCACTTGTTTGCACACTGGCAAGCGCCAGCAATACCGCCGCAATTAGCAATTTATCGGCGATTGGATCCAGCATCTCGCCAAAAGGCGATTCAACTTTGAGCCGCCGCGCAATATAGCCGTCGATATAATCAGTCACGCTGGCGATTGTGTAGAGATACAGCGCCAATTGATAATAGAAGGGCGCCACATCACTCCAGATCAAGACCGCAATGAGCGGCGTGATGGCAATGCGCATAACGGTCATCCAATTTGGAAGCGAAGCAAGTGTAAACATGAATGCGCCTGCGATCCTCTGCGAAAAGCCTTGTTTATAGTCTAGCCCTTTGAGGCGGTTCAGGTGAACCATCTGGGCTATCTAGGAGCCACTATAGAACCAATCATAGATTTGTTGAGCATATTTTTTTGAAATTCCTTCAACCGCTTCTAAATCGGTAAGACCAGCGGCAGAAACCGCCCGTGCCGAGCCAAAATGTGCCAAAAGTGCCTTTTTGCGCTTTGGCCCAATGCCTGGTACCGCGTCCAATGGATTGGTGAATTCAGTCTTGGTTCGTTTGGCGCGATGCGTGCCGATGGCATAGCGATGTGATTCGTCGCGAAGCCGTTGCAAAAAATGCATGGCTGCGCTGTCGGGTGGAAGGGTAAAGCTGGCACGTCCACGGATATGAAATTGTTCGCGTCCGGCATGCCGGTCAGGCCCTTTTGAAATGGCAACAACGTTAAGATCAACAAGCCCAAGATCGTCAAGTGCTTCATGCACGGCCGATAGCTGGCCAACCCCGCCATCAATCAACAGCAAATCGGGCCAATTGCCCGACTGGCGGTCGGCATCTTCTTTTAATGCGCGTGAAAATCGCCGATGGATAACCTGACGCATCATGGCAAAATCATCACCAATAGCCGTTGCAAATTTGCCTTCATCCTTGATGTTGAAGCGGCGATAGGCGCCCTTTTCAAACCCTTCTGGCCCCGCAACAACCATGCCGCCAACCGCATGTTTGCCTTGGATATGCGAATTGTCATAAATTTCGATTCGTGTTGGTGGTTCACCAAGATCAAGCGCCACTGCCAGTTCGCGCAAAAGGCGGCGTTGTGATGATGCATTGGCAAGATGGCGGGCAAGCGCTTCTTCGGCATTTTTAAGCGCCATCGTTGTGACTTTGCGCCGATTGCCACGAACGGGACAGCTAAGCGTGACCTTATGGCCTGCATTACGGGTCAATGCCTCGGCAAGAAGGCGGTGATCTTCGGGCATTTCGCTAAGCATGATCTCGGCAGGTGGTTCTTTATCTTCATAAAATTGTCCAATAAAGGCGCCGATCACCTCGTTGGCTGGCGTATCAGAAAGATGCGTCAGAAAATAGGACCGGTTGCCATAATTTGACCCGCCACGAATAAAGAAAATCTGAATGCAACTCCGCTCGCCGCTTCGCGCCGCGGCAATGATATCAGCATCACTAACCGTTGGCAGATTGATGTCCTGATTGGCCTGAATGCCGGTCAAGGCGCGAATGCGGTTGCGCCAGATGGCGGCTGTTTCAAATTCCAGTGTTTCTGCCGCAGCATGCATGCGGGCTGCATATTCGCGTTGCACATTGGCTGATTCGCCATTTAAAAACCGGCGGGCTTGGGCCATTTGCTTGGCATAATCTTCGCGGGTGACAAGCCCGACACAAGGCCCAGAGCAACGTTTGATTTGATATTGCAAACAGGGGCGCGTGCGGCCTGCAAACACATTGTCAGAACAGGTGCGCAGCATAAAGGCGCGGGCAAGGTCGGCCACCGTGCGATTAACCGATCCGGCTGATGCAAACGGCCCGAAATAATCGCCTTTGCGGTTTTTCCGGCCACG
>DFSK01000090.1 GCA_002378605.1 Alphaproteobacteria bacterium UBA3439 | reverse complement strand
CTTGATGCGCTTGGCTTGTTAAAAGTCGATGTGCTTGCGCTTGGCATGCTAAGCTGTATCAGGCGAAGTTTTGATTTGCTTCGTACGCATTATAACCGGCATTTAACGCTGGCATCATTACCGCCTGAAGATATGAAAACCTATGACATGCTATGTCGGGGGCAATCGGTTGGGGTTTTTCAGGTTGAATCACGGGCGCAGATGGCGATGTTGCCGCGCCTGCAACCGCGCTGTTTTCACGATCTTGTTGTGCAGGTAGCAATTGTCCGCCCAGGCCCCATTCAAGGCGATATGGTTCATCCTTATTTGCGGCGGCGTGCCGGTTTGGAAAAGGTGGACTATCCGTCACACGCCTTGCGTGATGTGCTTGAACGCACGCTTGGTGTGCCGCTTTTTCAAGAACAGGCGATGCAGATTGCCATTGTCGGGGCGGGGTTTTCGGGCGCTGAGGCCGACCAGCTGCGCCGAACGATGGCGACTTTTAAAAAACAGGGAAACATAAGCCATTTCCGTAATAAAATGATCAATGGCATGATCGAGCGCGGCTATGACGAAGATTTTGCCATTCGTTGTTTTCGCCAGATCGAAGGATTTGGCATGTATGGCTTTCCAGAATCACACGCGGCAAGTTTTGCGTTTTTGGTTTATGTGTCGGCATGGCTGAAATGCCATTATCCAGATGTGTTTATCTGTGCCTTGCTGAATGCCCAGCCGATGGGATTTTATGCGCCAGCGCAATTAATTGCCGAAGCCAAACAAAATAACATTACCATCCGACCCGTTGACGTGAATTTTTCAGGCTGGGATCACCGTCTTGAAAGTGATCCTGACAATCAAAATAATCATCATGCGTTACGGTTGGGTTTGCGACTTGTCAAAGGGCTGGCGCGCGGTGAAGGTGAACGTATTGCTGCCAGCCAAATATCAACTGATCAAACAACCGGCAGTCAAAGACAGGCCAAATTAAGCTTTTCCAGCCTTGATGATGTGATGCGAAAAGCCGATGTATCGGCAAAATCATTACAGGCCATCGCAGATGCAGATGGTTTTGCCAGCCTTGCGATTGACCGGCGACAGGCATTATGGGCAGCACGCGGGCTGGCGCGGCACCGGCTGCATGATATGCCGCTATTTGCCCATGCTGGCCGTCGGCATGAACGGCTTGCGGGCAATGAACCGGTGATCGAATTACCACAGGCAGAACTTGGTGAGAAAGTAGCCGAAGATTACCGCAATCTTGGCCTGTCATTAAAAGCGCATCCTCTTGATTTGCTGGCAAAGCCACTTGGCCTGGCTGGATGGCAGCTTTGCAGCCATGTGCAAAATGCACCTGATGGGAAACGGCTTCGTATTGCTGGGCTGGTGACCATGCGTCAACGGCCTGGCACCGCTAGCGGTACAGTTTTCATAACGCTTGAAGACGGGCAGGGGACGGCGAATGTGATTATCTGGCCAAAATTAACCGAAACCTACCGCGAAGCGTTGTTGCGAGCGCAGATTTTAGGGCTGGTTGGCCGCGTCCAACGCCAGCAGGCGGTTATTCATATCATTGCTGAATCTTTGTTTAACCTGAACGGGTTTTTGCGCCATATCGATGCCAGCAATGGCAGCAAAAATGCCGTTCGAATGAAAAGCAGAGATTTTCATTAAAGATTAATTTTGAACATGATGAAGCGAAATGATGAATATGGGAGGAAGATATGGCCCATCTAAAAGATATCGCCATCACCAAAGATAAAATTTACCAGGGCGGATGCCATTGCAGAGGCGTCCGGTTTTGCCTGACCGGCCCATTGCGTCAGGCGTTGATCTGCCATTGCCGCGATTGTTTTCAGATTGCCGGTCTTAGCTGGGGGTCGACCTCGGTTCCGAATGAAAGCTTTGCCCTTACCGCCAAGCAAACGCTTGGCTGGTATGACAGCTCGGCCTGGGCCAAACGCGGATTTTGCCGAAATTGCGGCGCTTCACTATTTTATCGCCTAAACGGTATCACCCGAACATCGGTTGCCATTGGCATGCTTGATGATGCCAATGATCTGGTGATTGCTGGCCAGATTTTTGCCAATAGCCATCCGCATTGGGATCGGCTGCGACCCCATGATTTGCCGCATCTTGATGACCGGTTGATGGGCAAAAAATCCTAATTGTCTTAGCCGCGGGATGTTGGCGATACTGCAACGGCAATGCAGGGCCGTCCGGCGGCAAATAGCGCCGCGCAGGCTGCCCGCGCTTGATCTTCTTCTAGATCATTGAACCGGACGCGCCATAATGGAATGGCACCGCGCGTGACAAGATGTAAATTTGCCGGTGTCATGCCAAGCACGTCATCGGCCGTGCGCCGTGCCACAATGGCCGCACGATGCGCATTGACACGCTGGGCAAAATTACCAATTTGCACGCTCCAGCTTGTGTTCCCGTCACCGGCAGGGTTGGCGGCGCTTGCTATATCAAGCTGGATAAATTCGGTCTTTTTTGCGGCGGCGGCTGGCCGGATCTTGGCTTTGCTGATGGGCAGGCTTTCGGGCAGCTTTTCACCGCGTTCGGGGGGTGCCACTGGCAAGGTCGTTGGCATGGCAAGGGCCGCACGCCGAACCGTAATGGTTTTAACGCGTTTGAACTGATTATCCAGAATTTGCATCATATGGCGGTCGCGGCTACGCGATGTTTTCCCCCCAAACACAACGCCAATCAGCCGAACACCATTGCGTTCGACCGTGGCAACAAGATTGAAACCGGATGCATTAATATAGCCTGTCTTGATGCCATCTGTGCCGCTATATTTTGCCAAAAGCTTGTTATGATTGCCGTATTTTCGGCCTTTCCAATTAAAGCTTTGAGTACTGAAATATTTGTAAAATTGCGGAAAGTCGCGCCGCATGGCAACTGCCAGAACGGCCATATCACGCGCTGTTGATTTCTGGCGACGGTTCGGCAGGCCAGAGGCGTTCATAAAAACGGTGCGCCGCATGCCAAGAGCCTTGGCCTTGCGGGTCATGCGTTTGGCGAATTTACGTTCGGTGCCAGACAGTTTTTCGGCAATTGCTGTTGCCACATCATTGGCCGATTTTGTCACTAGCGCGTAGATGGCCTGTTCGGCGCTGATTGATTGACCCGGTTTTAGATATAATTTTGATGGCGAGCGGCCAGCGGCCTTTTTGGAAACAGGAATTCGGCTTTTCAGCGTCATGCGCCCCGCTTCGATATCTTCAAACAAAAGGTAAAGCGTCATGATTTTGGTCAAGGATGCCGGATAGCGCAGATTATCGGCATTGCGGGAAAACAGCACTTTGCCAGTGGCTTCTTCAATAACGATTGACGCATATTTGCTGGCTTGGGCGTGCGTCGCCGACATCCCAAACCCAACGATGATGATTATCAATGCCAAAAAGGATTTACAGGGGCGGAAAAAGCCAAGCTGCGACAAAGCCGAAAGGCCGGTTTTTATCGAAAATAGCGTCTTGTCACCACGACGGCTGACTAACCGGAAGGATGCATGCTGCTTGTTCAGTAGCGTCTTGGCTACATTTGCTCGTGCCATTAAGGCCTGCCCCATTCCGAAATTATTACCATCATCTAATTATGTGCGCCAAAGCATACCGCAATTAGGATTCTATTCAAGAATCTTGCGAAAATTAAGGCGATCAACCGCGATATCGTCGCGTTTCGCGTTTGGGAAAGATTTTTTGCCGCACCCCTTTTCCTTGATGGATCGGATACCAATATCAAAAGAACGCGACGGGAACGTTGTTTCTATGCTATGTTACGCGGTGCGTGGATGATTGAATTGTGAAGGTTTAAAAGAGAATTTATGGAGAATGAAGACGATAAAAACGGCAATGGTCAGCTAATCCTCGACAGCCGTACCAAAACGAAAAAGCCATCAATGTATAAAGTTATTATGCTTAATGACGACTATACACCGATGGAGTTTGTCGTGCATGTCTTGCAGAAATTTTTCGGTCGTTCATCAGCCGAAGCCACCCAGATCATGCTGAATGTGCATCAACGCGGTGTTGGTGTCTGTGGTGTCTATAGTTTTGAAATTGCCGAAAGCAAAGCGCAAAAAACCATTGATTATGCGCGGAAGAATGATCATCCGCTGCAGTTACAACTGGAAAAGGAATAGGCACGATGCTGTCACGCGAACTCGAAGAAACATTACGCCGCGCCATGTCGAACGCGGCATCATGTTCGCATGAATTTGCCACGTTAGAACATTTGCTGTTGGCGCTAACCGAAGATAGTGACGCGCTAGAAGTATTGCATGCCTGTAATGTTGACATTGATGAGCTGGTCAAAAAGCTGGCTGAATTCATCGAGGTCGAGTTGGCACCGATTGTTGATCCGGAAGGCAATGTCGATGTGCAGCCAACGGCAAGTTTCCAACGTGTGATCCAGCGCGCCATCATCCATACACAATCATCAGGGCGTGAAGTGGCCACAGGTGCCAATGTTCTTGTGTCGATTTTCTCCGAGCGCGAAAGCCATGCGGTCTGGTTTTTGAAATCATTGAATATGACACGGCTTGATGCAGTGTCCTTTATCAGCCACGGCGCCGAGGGCAGCGTCGCCAAAAGCCAGAATGAAGACCAAGATGGCGAAACGATTGGCGAAGATGGCAAAGACCCGCTTAGCCAGTTTGCTGTTAATTTGATCACCAAGGCCGCGGCTGGCAGGATCGATCCATTGATTGGTCGTAGCCGTGAATTAGACCGCACGATTCAGGTTTTGTGCCGCCGCACGAAAAACAATCCGCTTTATGTTGGTGATCCGGGCGTTGGCAAAACCGCCATTGCCGAAGGACTTGCCTTGCGGATTTATGAAGGCAATGTTCCCGAAGTTCTAGCAACTGCGGTGATTTATTCCCTTGATATGGGGCAATTGCTTGCCGGAACCCGCTATCGTGGTGATTTCGAAGAACGGTTAAAGGCGGTGATGAAAGCGGTGGCAGATGATGAAAATGCCATTCTATTCATTGATGAAATCCATACGGTTATTGGCGCAGGCGCAACCTCTGGCGGTGCGATGGATGCGTCAAATCTGCTAAAGCCTGCGTTGCAGGAAGGCACGCTTCGCTGTATCGGATCGACAACCTATAAAGAATATCGCGGCCATTTTGAGAAGGATCGCGCGTTGGTGCGCCGGTTCCAAAAAATTGATGTTGCCGAACCGACCATTCCCGATACGATCAAAATTTTGAATGGTTTGAAAAGCCGTTATGAAGATCATCATAAAGTGCGCTTTACCGGTGCTGCCTTGAAAACGGCGGTTGATCTGTCTGCCCGCTATATCAATGATCGCAAATTGCCCGATAAAGCCATTGATGTGATTGACGAAGCCGCTGCGGCGCAAAATCTGTTGCCGCCGTCACGGCGTCGCCAAACAATTGGCCAAAAAGAAATCGAAGCCACCGTGGCAACAATGGCACGGATTCCATCAAAGCATGTTAGCCGTGATGACAAGGCCGTGCTGGCGTCGCTTGAAACTGATCTGAAACGTATGGTTTTTGGTCAGGATCCGGCCATTACCGCCTTGGCATCAGCGATTAAATTATCGCGTGCTGGCCTTCGTGATGCGGAAAAGCCAGTTGGTAATTATCTGTTTTCCGGCCCAACAGGCGTTGGTAAAACCGAGGTTGCTCGCCAGCTTGCGGAAACGCTTGGCATCAAGCTGATGCGTTTTGATATGTCAGAATATATGGAACGCCATACGGTATCGCGCCTGATTGGTGCGCCTCCGGGCTATGTCGGGTTTGATCAAGGTGGCCTGTTGACCGATGCGGTTGATCAGACGCCGCATGCGGTTCTGCTTCTTGACGAGATTGAAAAAGCGCATCCTGATTTGTTCAATATTTTGCTGCAGGTCATGGATCATGGCAAATTAACCGATAATAATGGCAAGGTTGTTGATTTCAGAAATGTCGTTTTGATTATGACAACAAATGCCGGTGCGCAGGAATTGTCAAAATCGGCAATTGGATTTAACCGTACGCATAATGAAGGCGCCGATATCGAAGCCATCGAAAAAATGTTTACGCCTGAATTCCGCAATCGGCTTGATGCAATTATTCCGTTCGCGCCGCTTGGCAAAGATGTGATCCGGTTGGTTGTTGATAAATTTATCATGCAGCTTGATGCCCAGCTTGCCGATCGCAATGTCGAAATCGAATTGAGCGAAGCGGCGATGGACTGGCTTGCCGAACGCGGCTATGACGCCAAATATGGTGCGCGGCCATTGGCGCGCGTTGTGCAGGAACATATCAAAAAGCCACTTGCAGATGAAATGCTGTTTGGCGGGCTTGTTGGTGGCGGACTTGTTTTTGTCGATGTTGCTGATGATGGTTTGACGGTTACGGTCAAAGCCCCACCGCAAAAAGCAATTTCGGGGGGAAATAAACGCGCAGCATTGCCCGCACCGCACGATAATTAATCTGTTGGGTCAGTCGGGTCAGTCGGGTCAGTCGGATTAGATGTCACCTTTGATGGTGTCTGCTTGCTGGCTTTAAAGGGGCTGGTCATGGCAATGTGGTTTTTCTCGGCCTCGACACCGCGTTTTTCCGCATCTAAAAACCGCGCAACAGCGTCACGAAACCCGTCATGCGCAATTAAATGCACCGAATGGGTGGTGACAGGTAAATAGCCGCGCTGCACCTTGTGAAAGCCCTGTGCCCCTGCTTCTACCCGCGACAGGCCATGTTCGATCGCAAAATCAATCGCCTGATAATAACAAGCCTCGAAATGCAGATTGGGAATGTCGATATCGGCGCCCCAATTGCGCCCATAAAGCGCATCATCACCAATGAAATTGAGCGCGCCGCCGATAATCTTGCCTTCATATTCGGCCATCACCAAAAGCATGCGGTCTGCCATGGTTTTGCCAAGCTGGGTAAAGACCTCATGCGTCAGATAGGCACCGCCCCATTTCCGGTCGATGGTGGATATATAAAACCGGAAAAATGCATCAATATGGGCCTGCGTAATGGCCGCGCCGGTAAGCCGGAGCATGGTAACGCCAGCCGCCGCAACCGAGGCACGCTCTTTGCGGATGTTTTTGCGTTTGCGTGATGACAGATTTGCCAGAAAATCATCGAAATCAGCATAGGTCTGATTGTGCCAATGAAATTGGATACTGGTTCGCCCAAGCCAGCCTGTTGCCGCAAGCTGATGCGCATCACCGGATGGCAAAAAATTAATATGCGCTGAAGATAGCTGATATTTTTCGACCAAGGTTTCCAGGCCCTTGGCTAGGGCAATTTTCAAATCGGGGCGGTTATCACGAACCAGAAAGCGGGGGCCGGTTGCTGGCGTGAAAGGAACCGCGGCAAGCAGTTTTGGATAATAAGCACCGCCAGCGCGTTCAAAGGCATTGGCCCAGCCATGATCAAAAATATATTCGCCATAGGAGTGATGTTTTAGATAATTTGGCATGGCGCCAAGTAGCTGGCCGTCATCGCTTCGCAATAGCAGATGCATCGGATCCCAGCCGCTGTCACCGCCAACAGCACCGCCAATTTCCAACGCATGTAAAAAGGCATGGCTGATAAAGGGATTTGCCTGTCCGGCAAGCGCATCCCATTCGGTGGCGTCGATTGCCGCCATTTCGGTGCCGATATGAAGATTTAGCGCGCTACCATCCATGAGGCTTGCAAATCGCCTTTTGGCGGACAAGCCCATCAGGGGCTGTCCGGTTTAGATTTTGAAATAATTGGAACAAAAATGGGGCATTAAGCGATTTCAAACACACCATCAATTTCAACAAGACAATTTAACGGCAATGCGTTGCTGCCAACGGCAAATCGTGCATGCCGGCCAGCGTCACCAAAAGCCGCAACCATCAAATCTGATGCGGCATTGACAACAACAGGCTGGCTGTGGAAATCATCTGCTGATGCGACAAAGGCGCCAAGCTTGACCACCTGCACAACACGGTCAAGATCGCCATCACAAGCCACTTTTAACTGCGCCAAAAGATTAATAGCGCAAACTTTTGCCTGACCTTGTGCGTCTTCGATGCTGGCATCAATGCCAACGGTTCCGGTAACGCTTAGCTTGCCATCAACAAAAGGAACTTGTCCTGACACAAAAACAAGATTGCCAGTGCGGGTAAATGGCAAATAATTAGCCGCTGGGGTTGGGGCATCGGGGATGGTAACGCCGATCTCTTGCAAACGCTGTTCTGCTTTGCTTGTCATGATCATACTCCTTTTAACATGGTGAAGAGGCTAAATGGTTGATGGCCTGAAAACAAAGCCGTTATAGCCCATATCCTGACTGCGAAGCTTGCATAATCATTGCTGGATAGCAAGTCAGTTCAGATGATAGACCGCCTGTTTTGCGCAAGAAAAAGGCCCCACGATATTTCGTGGGGCCAGGTCTGCAGGTTGCACTGCAGGGAGAGCTTAACTGCAGCCTGTGGTTCCGCCACAGGTGTTGCATTTCAAACAAGTACCATTGCGGACAAGGGTAAAGTTCTGGCACTCAGGGCAGGCTTCGCCTTCATAACCCTGCATTCGGGCCTGTTGCACAAGGTCGGCTGCTTTCTGGCCGCCCTTCATACGATTGGCACCGCTGGCAACTTCACTTGCGGTATCGCTGGCAAGCCCGATTTCGGTTGTTGTCGACGGGCTTGGCTCTTGCGCCCGCATGGTTTCAGCGGCCACATCTTGCGTGGCGGCAACGGCTGCACCACGATCATTGGAATAGACAACAAGCCCTTGGCGGCGAATAAAGCCGTGGCTGGTGACGCGGTTCATCAGCTCTGACTGACTGTCGCCTGTTCCGGTTGTTGTCACATCAAGATCATCGACATTCACATGGCCAAGATCGCTTCGGTCGAGATAGGAAATCGCCAATTCACGGAATGTGTAATCAAGAATTGAGGTTGACATCTTGATGGCGTCATTACCGGTGACAATGCCCTGTGGCTCAAAGCGGGTGAATGTGTAAGCCTCGACAAACTCTTCCAATGGCACACCATATTGAAGGCCAATCGAAACGGCGATGGCAAAATTATTCATCAATGAGCGGAAGGCGGCACCTTCTTTATGCATATCAATGAACACTTCACCAATCCGGCCATTTTCATATTCACCGGTCCGCAAATAGACCTTATGCCCACCAACAGTTGCCTTTTGTGTATAGCCTTTACGGCGATGCGGCAGGCGCTGGCGCTCGGCGCGGATAACCCGCTCGACCACTTTTTCAATCACCTGCGGCGACGCGGCTGCCATTGGTGTTTCAATGGCTTCTTCTTCTTCCTCGTCGATATCGTCAACCAGACCAGATGACAAAGGCTGGCTAAGCTTTGATCCATCGCGGTAAAGCGCATTGGCTTTCAGGCCAAGACGCCATGACTGCATATAGGCCTCACCACATTCCTGAACCGTTGCCGAATTTGGCATATTGATGGTTTTAGAAATGGCACCTGAGATGAATGGCTGTGCGGCGGCCATCATGGTGATGTGGCTTTCGACTGACAAGAAACGCTTGCCAATCCGGCCACAGACATTGGCGCAATCAAAAATTGACAAATGTGCATCTTGCAGATGCGGCGCCCCTTCAAGGGTCATCGCACCACAAACATGGATATTAGCCGCTTCGATCTCATCCTTGCTAAAGCCAAGATGGTCAAGCAGGTTAAAATCAAAATCATTCAGCTGAGCGTCGGTCAAACCAAGCTTGGTTTTGCAGAAATCAACACCAAGGGTAAATTGGTTAAAGACGAATTTCACATCGAAGGCACTGCCAAGGCTGCTCTCGATTTTGGTAAGTTCCTTATCGCCAAATCCTTTGTCTTTCAGCGCGTTGATCGAGATTGACTGACAGTTTTTCAGGCTGCCTGATCCAACAGCATAGGTGATGATATCGTCGATCTGGCTCTGCTCATAGCCAAGACGTTGCAAGGCTTCTGGAACAACGCGGTTGATGATCTTGAAATAACCACC
>DFSK01000167.1:10124-12321 GCA_002378605.1 Alphaproteobacteria bacterium UBA3439 | reverse complement strand
GTTTGATAGATTTCGGCTGCCCGCATGAAAACGGCGCGTCTTGTCGGCTGGCGCAACCGCCCAAGCATGGCATTTTGTTCGCCCATGCCGCGAAGATCGGCCATTAATCGAAACATATTTGGATAGGTTACGGTCAAACGGTCGCTATCGGCTACCGGAAGCGCAAGGCCAGCACGCCCAAGAAGCCCGCCAACATCTCTGATATCAGCCATTGGCGCACAACGCGGGCTAAATCCACCAGTTACATCCTGTTCGGCCGCAATCAATGCCGCCCGTAATTCAAATAGGCTATTGCCGCCAAGAAGATTAATCAGACACAGACCATCGGGGCGAAGCAATTTGCGAATTTGCAACATCAGGCCAGGCAGATCATCAACCCAATGAAGATTAAGACAGGAAAAAACCGCATCAAAACTGCCTTCGGCAAAAGGCAGATTCACAAAATCATGAACGATAAAGGGTTTGCCAGCATGGTTGCCAAAGGCCGCAGCCGGGTCGCTATGCAGCATTGTGCCAATTTTGCCAAGCGGCGCCAGATGCGCCAAAAGGCGACCATCATGCGCCCCAAGATCAAGACACAGATCAAAATCACGCCGCATCAGATCAACCCGATCGGCAAGGCGTAATGCGGCTTCATCCTTTAAAAAGGCAAAATTTGCATAGGTCGCGGCAGCCCGTTGCCGGTTACGGCGCTGAGCAAGCGGGTCAAATAGCTGTGGCATTGATTCGGTCATGACAGGCATCTTGTAGGGTCTGGTGGTAAAACCGCAAGCGCTAAATGCCGTCATGCCCGCTTTGCGACAGGCGGCAAGCTTTACCGTTTCTTTACCAATTTTCAGCTAGAATGACCGGTAACGAAGCTGACATAAGACGCCGGTAATGCACGCCAAAGAAGCCACCCGATTCCGTAAGCATTATAACGCCTTGCTTGATCTGCTATTGCCCCAGCAATGCCCCTTATGTCGGCGCTTTTGTTTTTATCATGGTCTTTGCGCCGATTGCTGGCAGGGGCTGGTATTTATCACCCCGCCATCTTGCCAATGCTGTGGGCGACCGCTTGCCTATGCCATTGGCGATAATCTTTGCGGTTCTTGTTTTGCCGAAGCGCCGCCATTGGCCGAAATGCGAAGCTGCTTTTTATATAATGACCGGTCACGGCAATTGATTTTAAAATTCAAACATGGTGACGCACTTCATCTTAACCCCCTATTTGCCCGCCTTTTAAAACCGCATTTCACGGCCTTGGCAGAATCAGATCATTTGATTGTGCCGATTCCGCTTCATGCCAAACGATATCTTCATCGGCGATTCAACCAATCGGCCGAGCTGGCGCGCCTTTTATGCCAGCAAAATGAAACGGGCATCTTTGCCCCTGAAACATTGAAACGGCCAAAGGCTGGCCCAACACAAGCCGGATTGAGCCGCAGCCAACGACAACGCAATCTGGCAGGCGCGTTTGCCGTGCCGCAAAACCAGCGTCACCGCATCGCCAATCGGCCAGTGCTGTTGATTGATGATGTTATGACAACTGGCGCCACGCTTTATGAGGCGGCAAGAACCCTGCATCGGGCGGGAAGTGGCCCCATTCGCGGGCTAGTCTTGGCGCGTGTTTTACGTCATGGCCTGTAACGCCGGTTATGCGATGCTGATTTTTCCATAGAACGCTGTGACAGACAGCTGATTTTGCATTATGATATTGCAGTTTTTCAAGTTTATTAACGATGCGGCTTGGTACAAGCGCAGGCCGCGTCAGGTGAGACAAAAATGGCAAAAATTGAAATCTATACCGCAATGGCCTGTCCGTTTTGCACGCGCGCCGTGAAATTACTGACCGCTAAAAACATTGCCTTTGAAGAAATTGACGTGACCTTAAGCGCGGCCAAACGCCAAACCATGCGAAGCCGCGCCAATGGCAAAACATCAGTGCCGCAGGTTTTTATCAATGATGATCATATTGGCGGCTGTGATGATCTGTTTGCGCTTGATCAGGCAGGCCATCTCGACAAGCTGTTATCAATGGCGTCTTAGATAATGATGCTTGGCGTTGCTGCTATTCAATATTGCGCCAGTGACAATGCGAAAAAAACATTGGCGCATATCCAGCCCTTGATTGCCGAGGCGGCATCGCGTGCCACGCTTGTAAGCCTTCCTGAATGTGCCAGCTATCTTGCCGCCAGCCGCGAACAGCTTGCCACCC
>DFSK01000167.1:5553-9765 GCA_002378605.1 Alphaproteobacteria bacterium UBA3439 | reverse complement strand
GACCATAAATTAGTCAATCGAAGCCTGCTTTTCGGGCCCGATGGCGGCCTTGTCACAAGCTATGACAAAATCCATATGTTTGACGCTGATGTTGGCGATAACAAAAGCTATCGTGAATCTGCCAGCTTTACCGCAGGGTCAACACCGGTCATTGCCATGATAGATGATGTGCCAGTTGGATTAAGCATCTGCTATGATTTGCGCTTTCCACATCTTTATCGCCAGTTGGCGCTTGATGGCGCCAAGCTGTTGCTAGTTCCCGCCGCCTTTACCGCAATCAGCGGCAAGGCGCATTGGCATATATTGCTGCGGGCGCGGGCGATTGAGACTGGCTGTTTTATTCTGGCACCGGCGCAATCTGGAACGCATGCAGACGGGCGACAAACCTATGGCCATTCCTTGATCATCAGCCCTTGGGGAGAGATCATTGCCGATGCTGGTATTGGTGATGCGGTGATATCTGCCGATCTTGATTTTGCCGCGGTTGCCAAGGCGCGGCAGGCAATCCCGTCATTGATGACCAATCCGGCGATTGAACCAACTTGTTTCATCAAATAATGCGCCACACATAATAGCCGCCTATCGGCTTAATCTAGCCCGTTATCACCGATGCGCATATATTTGTCGTTCCGATCGGCGATCAGCGCGGCCGCATCCATTCCGGCCATCGACTCAAGCTGCGCGGCAAACGTATCGCCAAGCGCATCAATGGCCGCAATCGGATCACGATGCGCCCCACCAAGCGGTTCGCTTACGACCGCATCGACAACGCCAAGCCTATGCATCCAATCCGAGGTGATACGCATAGCCTCGGCGGCATCACGCGCATGATCGGCACTGCGCCACAGTATCGACGCACAGCCTTCAGGCGAAATAACACAATAGATAGCATGTTCATACATCACCACGCGGTTGCCTGTTGCCAGCGCAATTGCGCCACCCGACCCACCTTCACCGATAATCGCCGCAACCATCGGGGTTGGTAATTTCAAACAAGCGCGGATGGCACTCGCAATGGCTTCGGCCTGACCACGTTCTTCGGCGCCGCGCCCGGGATAAGCACCAGCCGTATCAACAAAGCTTAGAACCGGAAGGCCATAGCGACCAGCCAAATCCATCAGCCGCGCTGCTTTGCGATAGCCTTCAGGGCGCGCCATGCCAAAATTGCGTTTGATCCGCTCTTCGGTATTGCTTCCTTTTTCGGTTCCCATCACCATCACCGACTGGCCGCGGAACCGGGCCATGCCGCCAATGATCGCGTGATCTTCAGAAAAATTCCGATCACCGGCAAGCGGGGTAAAATCATCAAAAAGCCGGTCAAAAATAGCACGGATTTTCGGTCTGTCAGGATGGCGGGCAACCTGCACCTTTTCCCATGCACCTAACTTTTCATAAGTCTGTTTTAATTCGCGTTCGATGCGGGTTTGCAATTTGCCAATTTCATCAGCGATATTGATGCTGCCATCGGTACTCATATGGCGCAGCTCTTCGACCTTTCCCTCGAGATTGGCAATCGGCTTTTCAAAATCAAGAAAATGTCTCATTTTGGGGTCATTCCATTCTGCGTCAGGTCAACGCGCATTTCAAACTATCGCAAATATGTGATTTGCGTCAGTTTATCTATCTTGGCGGCGGCTGGCAAGCGGATGCGCCGATGCAACCAATCCAGCAAGCCGATCGGGGCGGCTTGCGGTATAGATTTGTGTTGTTGAAATATCAGCATGGCCAAGAAGGCTTTGCAAACTGCGAAGATCGGCACCGCGATTCAGCATATGTGTGGCAAAGGAATGGCGCAATTTATGCGGGCTAACCCGCGCCGCATCAATACCCGCTGCAATTGCCAGCTTTTTCAGCATCTGCGCAAATTGATGGCGGCTCATCGCCGAACCATCATCCGACGGAAACATGACATCAGACAAAACAAAACCAGCATTGCCATCACGGCATTCGATCCAGCGTGCCGCCGCCGCCCGCGCCGTATCACCAAGCGGAACAACACGTTCACGCCCGCCTTTGCCAGTGACCAAAATCACTTCAGGATTACGCCTGAATTGCGAAACCAGAAGGCCAACCAGTTCCGAGACGCGAAGCCCCGTTGCATATAAAATTTCCAGCATCGCCAAGGCACGCAATGCCGCCAGTTCGGGCGTCATCGCTGCGGCCGCCTCAAGCAGCCGGATAATGTCGGCTTCGCTCAGGCTTTTTGGAAGCGACGCCGGCAAAGATGGATTGTCAATCCAGCGCGTTGGGTTATCCGACCGGATTCCATCTTCGACAGCCCAGCCCATAAATTGACGCAGCGCGCTTAACCGCCGCGCAACAGAACGAGGCGATAATTGGCGCTGATGCCACCATGAAAGAACAGCCCGCAATTCATCGGCATCGCATGCCGCAAGCGTATGGCCGTTTTTTGCAAGACCCATCTGGCAATCAAAAAGATCGCGCCGATAGGCTGCAAGCGTGTTTGGCGATGCTGCCCGCATGGCCGAAATGGCCTGAAGAAACCCGTCAATAAGCGGGTCCTGCGGATCGGCGGTTTTGCTGATGCTAGCTTTGCGTGCCATCGGGTACCATTGCAGCCAAACGCTGCATCAAATGCGCGGCAATGATCTCATGTGCAAAGGCTTTGGCAACGTCACCCTGTCCGATCATATCAAGGGCGCGGATTACCGCCGCCAAATCTGCCGGATTGGTCCTTTCAAGCGTCACATCATGCAATAGCCAATTGGCAAGAAGTACGGTTTCGGCAACATGGCGCGCCTCTGCAGCAGCCGTCACCGCCTTTAGCAATAACGGCGGCAAGCCAACAAAACCCTGGCCTGATATTGGCGTAGTTTTCACAAGATCAAGCCAATCCTGCTCATCCACTGCCACACCGGCCGCATCAAGAACAGGCAGAATATGCCACATATTCAACGCGCTGATCACACTGGTATCAACCGCATTGCCCGAAAGCCCACGCAATAATTCAGCCGCATTCAACGCCTCACCATTGCCCGCAAATGCGGCAAGCGTCGTGGTGTCATTCGGCTGGTTTATCGCCAGCAAAAACGCCATTTTTGGCGCCACATCCAGATCATCAAACCGCATATTGGCCGCCACTGCTTCATCGGCAAGCGCATTACGCACCAATTCGGCATAAAGCGGCAACATTACTGCGCCATTGCCGCCATTGATTTCAGCCTTGACCGCCTTTGCCACCAGCGCCAAGCGGTCAGTTTTCGTATCAGCGTCAAGCGCACGCCATGCAAGCGCGGTGGTAAGCGCATCACCCGTGCCGGTCAAGCTGGGCCAATGCCAATTGCGGATCATTATTTTCCGGTCCGGCGCTGCGCCATAATTTACCGGCCTGACGATGCGTGATCAGCCCGCGATTCAATCCATCAAAGGTCGACACCATGCGGGCATCCGGCCCCAAAAATTTCAATTTGATAACGGTTTCGGCCATTTGTTTTGGCAGAACGGCAAGCCCTTCAAGCGGGATTGGCCGATTCGCCACATCCATCAGCACGATNNGCCGAATCAAGCTTGGCCGGATCGAGCTTGGCCAGATCGAGCTTGGCCAGACCGGCGGGCGTAGCCAGATTATTGCTCAAAACCTCATTCACAAGACTGAAAAAGATCGGATCATCAACGCCATTTGCCGCCAGAATATCAGCCGCAAATCGTGCCCCGCCAATTTTGCCCTGAACCGCCTGACAGATCACATTTGATTTATGCCAAAACGGATCCATCGTCTGCGTGATCTGACGGCTGACAATGCCACATGCCGCAACGTCATCACGGATCATCAGATAATGTTCGGTAAGCCAGCGTCGCCAATCGGCCCATTTTTCGGCTTCGGGAAGCTGCGCCGCAAGCACGGCAAGATCACTTGACCGGCCGCCATTTGCCAAAAAGGCCAAGCGTGCCTCGACAAGATTGGCAGCGACATTATTTGCCCCGCTTGGCGGCACTGATTGCCGTGCCACAACTTCATAGGCAAGGCCGGTGATCGCCTGTGAATGGCTAACAGCTGCTGATTTTTGCAGCAGAAACACTGCATCGCGGGCCGATGTACCGCGCCATATCAGGCTGTCGAGCTGGCTATTACCCGTATCGCCAACACCAATCGCCGCAAGTCCGACATCTGAAATATTCCGGCGGCCAATTTTGGCACTACGATAAACATCCTTTGTTTCCAGACCATCATTTGGCGCCGTCTGACTGGCA
>DFSK01000167.1:4687-5241 GCA_002378605.1 Alphaproteobacteria bacterium UBA3439 | reverse complement strand
TGACTGGCATTTGGCGCCGTCTGGCTGGCAGTTAAATCCGCAGGCAGGGCGGGTTCAGTCGGCGCAGCTGGCGGTATTTCGGTTGGCGCATCTATCGCCTGATCAGCAGGCTCGGCAATGACCATAGGGTTTGTTTTGGATTTATTGCCTTGTTCGGCATCATCGACGGTCAAGGCCTTATCAATGGCTTGGTCGATATTGGTTGGGCTAGTCACCGCAATCTCACCACTATCAGCTGGTTTTGGCGTGATTGACAACAGATTGACAGGTTCGCCTTGCTGGGCGGCGGCTGGCAATAAGCCAACGCCTAACCAAACCGATGCCATCAAGACCGAAAGCACCAAACGCGAAGGTGAACGACGCAAAATATCTAGCTTATTTTGGCAGGGTTTCATTGGAAATAACCTTGTTAACAGCAACTGTTGGGGCGGGGATCTGCCAGTTTGACAATACAACAAGACCGACAGCAGCAAGGCCCGTCAGCATCAAAAATATAATCGAAATCCGTGTCATGTCTTTTCCATATCCCCCTAGCCATTTTTTGGCCGCTATTT
>DFSK01000167.1:0-4396 GCA_002378605.1 Alphaproteobacteria bacterium UBA3439 | reverse complement strand
ATTTTTGGCCTGAATTTTTGGTCTGGCTTATTTTGACCTGTGCCACCTTAACCGACGTCAAACGGTACATATTTCCACCTAAAGGACGAAAGAATGAAAACAACCATAAGCTGTTAAATCCAGACATCACTTCTGGTTTCAAAAACAAGGTATTTATGACAATATTATGTCGGCATTTGGGCAAAGTCACAAGACGCGTCATATTTTTGCGTCCTTTTTGCTGATTTGTCAGGTGGCAAGGCCGCTTCTTCTATTCCCCTTGACCATTTGCATCGCTATGCTAGCCCTTATGACAGCTTCGCCGAAACCAGCGCCCCGCAGGCCAAATCCAGCCGCAGAACTTGCTGGCTCTATTGCCGCACGACTTGACCGGCCAGTGGTGCTTGTCGGCCTCATGGGAAGCGGTAAATCAGCCGTTGGGCGGCGTGCTGCAAAACAGCTTGGGATTGGGTTCAAAGATAGTGACCAGCTGATCGTTAAGGCAGCGGGCATCAGCATTGTCGAAATTTTTGAGCTGGCAGGTGAAGTGAAATTTCGCGAAATGGAGCGAAAGACGCTTAGCAATCTGGTTTTGGCATCGCCGCAAATCATTGCCACTGGCGGAGGTGCTTTTTGTCAGGACGCCACCGCCGATCTGCTTTTGCAACATACATTAACCATTTGGCTAAAGGCGTCGCCAGCAACATTGCTGTCACGCATTGGCAATACAAAAACACGGCCATTGCTGCATAATAGTGACCCGCTAGCGACGCTAACACGCCTCGATGAACAGCGCGCCCCCTATTATAAAAAAGCCCATATCCACCTCGATACGGATGGATTATCGACATATAAGGCGATGATGACGCTGCTTCACGCGCTTGACACTCATCTGCCAAGGCAGTAGGTGACTGAATCATGCAACAAGAAACATTAACCGTCGGCCTTGGGCATCGCGCCTATGACATTGTCATTGGCCCTGATCTGATTGATCGGGCCGGATCAATCCTTGGCCCGATCGCCGCAGGCCGTCATATCATTATTGTCAGCGACAAAAAAGTTGCCGCGCTTCATCTTGACCGTCTCAAAGCAGGGTTGAAAAGCGCAGCGCGCGCGATTGACCATTTTGAAGTGGCCGCTGGTGAAGCCAGCAAATCAATGACCGTTCTGGCAAAGCTTCTTGATGATATTCTGGCTGTCGGCGTCGATCGGTCGGTGTTGCTGATCGCTTTTGGCGGCGGTGTCGTCGGTGATCTGGCTGGCTTTGCTGCCGCAAGCCTGCTGCGCGGCGTTGATTTTGTACAAATTCCGACAAGCCTTTTGGCGCAGGTTGATAGTTCGGTTGGTGGCAAAACCGGCGTGAATGCCGCTTCGGGCAAAAATCTGATTGGCGCCTTTTACCAGCCAAAAGCCGTGCTTGCCGATACCAGCCTTTTGGCAAGCTTGCCAGACCGGGAATTGCGTGCTGGCTATGCCGAAATGGTCAAATATGGGCTTTTGGGTGATGCGGCATTTTTTGACTGGCTTGACGCCAATAGCGGCGCTGTTTTAGCGCTGGAACCAGCCGCAATCATGCATGCCATTCACACATCATGCAGTGCCAAAGCGCGCATTGTTGAAGCCGATGAACGCGAGGCCGGTAAACGCGCCTTGTTGAATCTTGGTCACACTTTTGCCCATGCTTTTGAAGCTGTGGCTGGATATGATGGACGCCTGCTTCATGGTGAAGCGGTTGCCGCTGGTATGGGGCTAGCCTTTGATCTGTCAGTTGATTTGGCGCTTTGTTCGCCCGATGATGCGGCAAGATGCAAAGCGCATCTTCGCGCGGTCGGCCTTCCTGCCGGTCAAGCCGATCTTGCCGCTGGCAACGCCACGCCAAGCCAGCTTATTGCCCATATGAAACATGACAAAAAAATGCGTGACGGCCGAATGTATTTCATTCTTGTCAACGCCATTGGTGACGCCTTTGTCAGCGGCGATGTGCCGCCAGAAGCTGTCGAAACCCTACTTCAACGAGGTGCAAATGCTGTCTAGCCTATGGCTTTTGGCATTAATCATTGTGCTGCTGATTATCGCATCGGCCTTTTTCTCGAGCGCCGAAACCGCATTGACCGCAGCGTCCGATGCGCGGATGCGCCAATTGGCAAGCAAAGGCAATGAACGCGCCCGCATCGTCGAGGCGTTGCGTGCCGACCGTGAAGGGCTGATCGGGTCGATATTGATTGGCAATAATGCCGTCAATGTTCTTGGCTCAGCCTTGGCAACAAGCATTGCCATCTCGCTTTTTGGCGAGGGCGGCCTTGTATGGGCAACGATTGCCATGACCGTGCTTTTGGTCGTGTTTGCCGAGGTCATGCCAAAAACCTATGCTTTTGCCTATGCTGATCAATATGCATTGCGCATTGCCCCCATTCTTTTATGGGTCGTGCGTTTGCTCAGCCCGCTTTCGCTTGGTATCCGATTTTTGGCAAGCCAGATGATCCGGCCAAACCCGAATGGTGATCAAGACCGCGAAGAAGAATTGCGTGGCCTGATTGAATTGCAGGGCGATAATGGCAATGCCGACGATCGTGAACGCAAAGCCATGCTGTCATCAATTCTTGATTTGAATGAATTATCAGTCGAACAGATTATGACGCATCGCGGCACGGTAAGCATGGTCAATGCGGATGATAATATCGAAGATATCTTGCGCTTTGTGCTTGGATCACCGCATACGCGCCATCCAGTTTTCTCGGGCAAGCCTGACAATATTATTGGCGTTCTTCATGTCAAAGATCTGCTTCGCGCCCTTGGCGAAGCCGAAACTGCTGACAAAAAACCACTTTTGCCGCAATTGGTGCAGAATATCGCCAGTGACGCCTATTTCATTCCCGAAACCACCTTGCTGTTTGACCAGTTGCAGGCGTTTCGCACACGGCGTGAACATTTTGCTGTTGTTGTTGATGAATATGGTGATTTCAGGGGCATTGTAACCTTGGAAGATATTTTAGAAGAAATTGTCGGTGATATTGATGACGAGCATGATATCGGCTTGGCGGGTCTTAGCGCACAGGCTGATGGATCATGGCTTGTCGATGGCAATGTCACAATCCGCGATCTGAATCGTGCGCTTGGCTGGCATCTTCCCGATGAGGATGCATCAACATTGGCGGGGCTAGTGCTGTTTGAAAGCCGCACAATTCCAAGCCCTGGTCAAGAATTCCGCTTTCATGACATTCGGTTTCGCATTGTCAAACGTGAAGGTAACCGCCTGACCAGTTTGCGTCTTTGGGCAAGCTGACAAAACAGAAAGACCAAGATATGAGCAGTGGTAACCCCCAAGCCAACCCGGCGATCCATACGCCTTATGGCAAAGATCATCCGACCGAATTGAGCGCGCCAAAAATCGAGCGCGAATTGGTGCACCAGCGCCGGATCACGCTCAATGGCTATGTCCGCAATGACGGGTTGTTTGACATCGAGGCCGAACTGACCGATCACAAGACATACCCATTTCCAAGCGATTTTCGCGGCGAGGTTACGCCTGATCTGCCAGTGCATCACATGATTTTGCGAATCACGATCACCAAAGAACGGGTAATCACCGCCGCCGAAGCCATTACCGTTACCGGCCCTTATGCCGTTTGTCCAAAAGCCAATGAGGTGTTTGACGAACTTGTCGGGCTGAAAATTGCCCCTGGTTGGCGGCGACAGGTGCAAGCGGCAATTGGCGGGCGGCATGGCTGTACGCATATCACCGAATTGCTTGGCCCGGTTGCCACCATCGCCTATCAGACGATGTATGGTCAAGATGCGCGCGAACGCCGGATCGAGTCAAATTTCACCGATGCCGACAAGCAAAGTGAACGAAGCCATTTGGCCAATACTTGTGTTGGCTATGCCGATGATCGGGATTAAATATCTCGCGATACGGCCACAATCAGTCGCTTAGATGCAGCTCCAGCGCGTGTATGGATTCGGCAAGATCTTCTGCCAAAATGTCATTCACCATACGATGACGTTGCAGGCGGGATTTGCCGGCAAAAGCATCTGCCTTGATCGTTACCTCAAAATGCGTGCCGCCACCTTCACGCCATCCAGCATGGCCTGCATGTTTATGGCTTACATCCTGAACGTCAATTTGCTGCGGATTTAACCCGGCGTTTAATTTTTGCGCTATAGTATCTGCCGTTGCCATATGTTATCTCCATGAGGGGGGCTATGTTTGCCTGCGAGGGCACTGATTTAGAGTGGATCATAGGATGAGACGCGCCACCGTACCAGAGTTTAAGATCGATCAGCGCCAGAATGATACTCGGCCACGACGTTGTGCGGCCATAGGGTGCCGTGATGAGGGCCTGTATCCAGCGCCAAAATCACGCGATGCATTGCGTGATTATATCTGGTTCTGTCTTGATCATATCCGCGCCTATAA
>DFSK01000140.1:10192-10399 GCA_002378605.1 Alphaproteobacteria bacterium UBA3439 | reverse complement strand
ATCAGTAAATTAGATAATTGAAAACCTCGTCAAAGGTCGGTCATTTACAGAAATTATAACGGCTCGGTTGGTGTATCTGTTAACGGCTGATGGCCTAAATTTCGATGGCGCAATCGAGAAAAGCAAGTTTGGCGCCCCAGCATAACATGTCAGGCTGGCGCGTCTTCCGGATATCATTGAAAAGATTTGGTGGAGCCAGACGGGATC
>DFSK01000140.1:6892-9953 GCA_002378605.1 Alphaproteobacteria bacterium UBA3439 | reverse complement strand
CGGGATCGAACCGACGACCTCCTGCTTGCAAAGCAGGCGCTCTCCCAGCTGAGCTATGGCCCCTAAATCTGCACGGGTTTTGTGCAAGAGCGATCTGGCGAAGCGCCAGAACAGGCCGCTTTATCTGCCAATGTGCGGCGCTGGTCAACCCTTTTTTACCGATATTGACGGTTTTTTCTACTGCCCGTTCTTTATCTGGCAAAAACCGCACTGATTCAGATCAATCATGGCCCATTTTCCGCTGCTAAATCACATCTGCGCGCTTGCTAACATCATTACCAGCAGGGGCATTACCAGCAGGGGCAAAGCTGTATCATTGGTAATCTGGCTTTATGGCTGGTCTGGCGCAGTTTTCACTAAAAAGGGCGGCAAAGCGCCGCCCCTTATCAAGCATTAAAATATGACGTTTGTCGCCTTGCCACTAGGCGGAAAGTTCTTCGTCAATGGCATCCAGAACCGCCTGATAGACGATCTTGCCACCAGCTACATTCAGCCCATTTGCCAGATGCGGATCATCGTCAAGCGCGGCAACACCCTTGTCGGCCAGCGCCAACACATGCGGCAAGGTTGCGTTATTCAGCGCTTCGGATGAGGTGCGCGGCACCGAACCTGGCATATTGGCAACGCAATAATGAACAATACCATCAACCATATAGGTTGGATCATCATGTGTTGTGGCACGCGATGTCTCAAAACAACCGCCTTGGTCAATGGCCACATCGACAAGAACAGCACCTGGACGCATGGTTGCCAATTGCGCGCGCGAGACCAGCTTTGGCGCAGCCGCCCCCGGAATCAACACGGCACCAATAACCATATCAGCAGACTTGATGGCTTCGGCAATCACCGCATTGCTTGAATAACGCGTTGTGATGCTATTACCGAAAATATCGGACAAATAGCGAAGCCGCGGCACCGACCGGTCAAAGACCGTGACGCGGGCGCCAAGACCAACGGCCATTTTCGCCGCATTCACCCCAACAACACCACCGCCAATTACCAAAACATCAGCAGGCGCCGTTCCCGGAACACCCGAAATCAGCACACCACGACCACCGGCATTGGCTTTGAGATGCGATGCTCCTTCAATGACCGCAAGCCTGCCAGCAACTTCACTCATCGGCGCCAGCAAAGGCAAACCACCCTGATCATCGGTGATGGTTTCATAGGCAATGGCGGTACAGCCAGAATTGACAAGGCCATATGCCTGTGCCGCGTCAGCAGCAAGATGAAGATAGGTAAATAAGATCTGGTTTGGCGAAAGCTGCACCCATTCATTTGGCTGTGGCTCTTTCACTTTGACGATCATATCTGCCTTGGCAAAAACATCAGCAGCCGATGCCGCAATATCGGCGCCAGCGGCCCGATATTCATCATCACCGGCACCAATACCAATGCCAGCATTGGTTTCAACAAGAACCTGATGGCCACGATGTACAAGCTCGGCAACCGAACTTGGCACAAGTCCAACCCGAAATTCCCGCGTTTTGATTTCCTTTGGAACACCTACAAGCATTTCAACTCTCCTCATAATGCGGAATGGCATTGTCACTGCCCCAATCGAGCCAGCCCGCATCGTCATAATCAAGCCCTGAAACCGTCGCACCATGGCAGCATGACCAACATCCAGATTTATGACAGCATATTATGCGAAATATCAGCGCATTTCATTGCTTTATCTTGTTATAATTCCAGTATATTTCACATTTTATTTGAATATTTATTAAAATGACGCAATATTATTCACATATTTTATTTGCATTAAATGAGGGGCATTATGGATCGGATTGATCGCTCGATTTTAACAGCATTGCAGGATAATGCGCGGATTTCGAATGTTGATCTTGCCACCCATGTTGGCCTGTCACCATCGGCCTGTTTGCGGCGCGTTGCCCAGCTTGAAAAAAACGGGGTCATTAACGGCTATCACGCCGATTTGAACGCGGCCAAAATGGGGCATGATGTGCTTGTCCTGCTGCATATCACCCTTCATGGCCAATCGGCAGAAATGATGGCCGAATTTGAAACCGCTGTTGCCAAAATTCCGCAGGTTCTAGCCTGTTTTCTGATTGCTGGCGAAAATGACTATATTTTGCGCGTCGCGGCGCGCGATGTGAATGATTTCGGCCGCGTCCATTCAACTTATTTGTCGTCCCTGCCCCATGTGTTGCGCATGGAAAGCAGTTTTGTGCTTCGTGAAGTGATGAATCGCGGCATGACGCCAAGCCAGCTTTAGCCTGCAGCCCTGCCAATGATGCTTGGCAACGGCATCGCAGAATCACCGCCATAAGCCTGGCGCATCTGGTGAATGGCGGCGATTTTATCGGATAGCAATGACCAATCATCGCTTGCCGCAATTGGCGCCCAGATAGCCTCGACCTCGTCAATTGTCATCGACAAGGCCTTTGCCAATTGGAAATGCGGGTGGTCAAGCGCGGCCGGATTACGCGGCTTTGCCGTTTGCAAATAATCAAGAACCGGTCGCCAACAATCATCATCATAGCCATCAACCCGCGCTTTGCCGCCATAAAGGTCATGAAACATCTGATCAAAACCGCACTGGCTTTGTTTTGCAGCGCCAAAAATATCTCGCGCCAGCGCGGCGTCACGCGCCGGATCTTCTTCGTCAAAAACAACACCCAAACGCCATTGCATCTGTTTTGCCAACCGCGCCTCCAGCAGCGGGTAAAAAGCGGCAAGCCTTTCTTCAAGGTCTTTTTGCGGCACAAGCTTAACAAAACAATCGGCAAGCCTGCATACCGCCCAAAGCGCCGCATCTGATTGCCGCCCATAGGCATAGCGGCCGGTCTGATCAAAATAGGCCGCGGTCAATCCCGGCTCAAAGCTTGGTAAAAACCGCCACGGCCCATAATCAAAGCTTTCACCTGTAATATTGAAATTATCCGTATTTAGGACACCATGCACAAATCCAGCAGCAAGCCAGCGGCCAGCCGTATCGGCAATGGCAGCGGCAACATGGCTTAAAAGCGCGGGCAAAAGCTCGGCCAATGGCGCATCGGCATCAAGCCCGTCACCGATTTTGGCCTGTCCGGTTTTGGCC
>DFSK01000140.1:710-6608 GCA_002378605.1 Alphaproteobacteria bacterium UBA3439 | reverse complement strand
CTGTCCGGTTTTGGCCTGTCCGGCAAAATAATGCCGCGCCACATGCCGCGCCAGCATTTCAATACCATCCATATCATCCATATAGGCAAGCCGTTGAAAACTGCCGATGCGGATATGACTATGTGACAGGCGTACAAGAACCGCCGAGCGCGTTGGCGATGGTTCATCATTGCGCTCGAGATGTTCACCGGTTTCAATGACTGAAAAGCTTTGTGACGTCGTGACATCAAGCGCGGTTAGCATTTCGGTTGCCAGAATTTCACGAACCGCCCCTTTCAGTGTTAATCGCCCATCGGCAGATCGCGAAAAGGGCGTTGTGCCCGATCCTTTGGTGCCAAGATCCATCAATCGGTCATGCTGATCTCGCATTTGGGCGAATAAAAACCCACGCCCATCCCCCAGATCAGGATTATAATGACCAAATTGATGGCCATGATAACAAAGTGCCAATGGCTTGGGAAAACTACCATCCAAGGGCTGAAAATGGCCAAAATGCCGAATCCATGACGTGTCATCCAAATCATCAAGCCCGACGCTTTTGGCCGCCGCATGATTGCGATAACGCAGCTGATGTTGTGGAAATTGTGCTGCCGCAACCGGCCGGTAAAACCGCTGATCTAATTGTTGGTGGATCACCTCGGGGCGAAACAAGCTTTGCGCGGATGACATTTAGTTCACTTTCCATAGTTTAAACGCGACGCCAAATGCCGCAGTCAAGACAGACAAACAATCCCTTTTGAGCGGAAACAAGATAGGAATGCAATATTTATCGCTTTATCGGCTTTATCAGGGTGGGGAAACCAGAAATGCTTGATCTTACCAATGTAAAAGCACCAATTGAAGCGGCCAATGGCCTGCCAAATGGTTGCTATGTTGACGCTGATCTTTTTCAGCATGAACAAAACACTTTATTCCGCGACAATTGGGCGGCGATCGGCTTTGGCAAGGATCTGCCAAAACCGGGCTGTGTAAAGCCAATTGAATTTGCCGGATTACCGCTGTTGCTGGTGCGCAATCAAGATAATGAAATCAAAGTTTTTGAAAATGTTTGTCGTCATCGCGGTATGATTTTGGTGAGCGAGGCGCAGCAGCTTCGTGGGCCGATCACCTGCCCCTATCACGCTTGGGCCTATGATTTAAATGGCCAGCTTCGCAAGACCCCGCATGTTGGCGGGCCGGATGTGCATGAGCATGAAAATGTCAATCATTGCGATTATCCGCTGAATGAGGTGCGCTCGCATCAATGGCGCGATATTATTTTTGTGAATATTGGCGGACACGCCGCTGCATTCGAGACCTATGCAAGCGACCTGATTGACCGCTGGCAGGAATTTGACCAGCCCATCTATCATAGCGGCGCCGATTCATCCTTCAGCCTGACGGTCAATTGCAATTGGAAACTTGCCGTCGAAAATTACTGCGAGGCCTATCATTTGCCCTTTATCCATCCGGGGCTAAATAGCTATTCACGGCTTGAAGATCATTATAACATTATGCCAGTTCCAGCCTATGCCGGTCAGGGTTCAACCGTTTATGCACCGCAAATCAGTGATGATGGCCGTGCCTTTCCAAATTTTGAAGGGCTGTCACAACAATGGTCATCAGGCGCTGAGTATGTTGCGCTATTCCCAAATCTGCTTCTTGGTGCTCACCGCGATCATTGCTATGGCATCATTCTGGTGCCTGACGGGCCAAATCGCACCATCGAACATGTTGAAATCTATTATGCTCAAAACGAGGCAACAAAATCGGACTTTGCCGATATGCGTGCCACCAATACCACCATGTGGCGTGACATTTTTGTCGAAGATGTGTTTGTTGTTGAAGGCATGCAAAAGGGACGGCATTCCAGCCAATATGATGGCGGCAAATTCTCGGCGGTGATGGATGCGCCAACGCATCATTTTCATAAATGGGTTGCGACAGCGTTAAGCGCGTAAATCCAAAGGGGCTTTAATTGGCCGTTTCGTCATAGATCCGGTCAAGCTCGCCGCTGATGACATATTCAACGATAAATTCGCCAAGCCGCTCAATTTCGCGGCAAAACCGCGTGCCTTCAACACCTTCAAGGCCAGAAAAATCTGGCGAAGAATGTCGCGCTGCCGATAATTCGGAAATGGGCGGTGCCAGAATGGCATTTACTTCCTGCAATGCGTCGACGATCTGCTGGAAATGACGCTGTTGCGGCGAGACTCGATTGGGAACAACAACGACATGCGGCGTGACCGACCGTAAATCGGCCTTTCGTTCATCAATTTCCTTGATAAAATCAATCGTTGGCCGCAAATCGGCCCATGACATTGAGGTTGGCACCAAAAGCGTATTGCACAAAAAGGCCATTTGCCAGAAATTACCAAGCTTGCCAGCGCCGGTATCCACCATTGCAATGCCATCATTTTGCGCAAGCAAACGACGAAGCACACCATCAAGCGTGGTCATATTCACCCCGTCATAACGGTCACCAACAGGCAAAAATCGTGCATCACCATTTTTGCTTTTCGGTTCCATCAATTCAAATGACGTGCCTTGTGGATCAGTATCAAGAAGTACCACCGATCGACGTTTGAACCGGCGACGCAAATAGTCGGTCAGATACACGGTAAGCGTGCTTTTTCCAACCCCACCTTTGATATTTCCAACAAAGATTGCCTTGGCAATTTGTGATGCCATCTCACTCATTTCAATTCCACAATCCGATCCACGCCGATCTGATCAGCAAGTTTCAAAGCGCTGTCATAATTAATCGAATTATGCGAAGGGATAACGATTTTCTAAAAACTCTCACCTTTCCGACGTTTAAGCAAGCTTGATGCCAAATATTGTTGATTAGCTGATTCGAACTGGTTTTGCCGGTCATGAAACATCTAGCCAGATGGTTTTGACCTAACGGCTAAATCAATTGCCGCTGTTGATCGCGACACTGATGAAACAACTGACTTGATTGATACCAGCTTTTGGTTCGCACCTGGCGATGTGGTGGTTTTGGCGGGCTCGACCCGCAATAACGAAGGCACAACAACAACCGGCCTTCCCGGCACAAACGTTGCATTGGCGCCAGTTGCCCCGCTTCTCGGTGGTGGTGATGCAATCAATAACGCCCTATCGGAAACCATCATCTTTATGGCACCAACAGTGATTGACCCGAGCGCATCAACACAGCCGCATTCGGCCTTTTGGCGCAAACCGAACCCCAAATAAATCGCCAAGCACTAACGTTCAAAGGCGAGTCCAAACCCGGGTTTGCCTTTTTGCTGTCAGCGGCAAATAAGTTAAATTTTTAGGGTTTTTGCCTTGCCGTAAAGGCGGCGTGTTTCGGCAACATAAACATCTTTAAGGATATGACCATCGGCAAAAAGCTGGCGAACGGCCAGCATTTCCTGCTCAATCGCGGCCAAGGCCGTATCATCGCCACCTTGCCTCTTCTCGGTACCATTGCGCTTGAAAAACTGAAACTCATCTTCGGTTTTAGCCTCAGACACATTTGCCGTATCAGCTTTGACAGCATGATCGCGTGGCTCCGTACCCGATTTTGCCTGTTTTCCAAGCAGAATCTGCACAATCCGAAGCACGATCCACAGCCCAATAAAGCCAGTTACAACAGCCAGACCCGCAACGACATAACGCCCATTCGGGTTCGCCAGCAAAATGCCAAGCAACGGAAGCTCGACAAAGACTGGCGATGGCACCAGCAGCAAAAACTGGTCGATAAGAGTTTCAATCATTTGCATCAATTCTGTCATATTAGTTTTTTGCACAATGAAAAGGTAAACGCCATTAACAATACACAACTAGAGTTGATAAAATCTTGACCAAGGATTGAAAACATCCAATGACTCAGACATTCGCCAAATTTACAAAATTCTTTCGGCCAATCTGCAAGAACAGTGGTGATATTGTTGCGATCAAGCTTCATGACCGTAGCATAATCATTGCCGAAATCGACACTAAATCCAACATTATTCGTCTGGAAAATCTGGCAAGCACGCCTTTGCCAAGTGCCGTTGAATGGTAGCATCTTGCCCGCCAGCAAGAGATGATTTCCGATAGTTTGCGCAGTTTGCGCGATCAGGGGCTGTTTGCGGCAAGTGATGCTGACCTCGATTGCGAAATATATGAAGGAGAATTCACCACGCTTGTCGATGGCCTATCAACCATCATCGAACCGCTGGTGATTGTGTTTGTCGGAGCCATGATTGGAGTGATGGTTGTGGCACTCTACCTTCCCATCTTTTCCGCAGGTGATGCGATCCGCTAGCCTTCGATAGTTGATTCCAAACGGCAAACCAACCTATGATCATGCCGGTAATATCAATCATTTGGGAAAGCAAAATCATGCAGCATGTCAGCTTTATCCGCATGGACGAAGGCACCGCGGAAGATTATGCCTTTTTGAATGCACTTGAAGATGAATTTGTTGTAGCTTTGCCCGACCGTTTGCTTGCTGCCCTTACCAGCCTTGAGGACTCACTTGCTGGTTACCAGATCAACCGGCTTGAACATTCATTGCAATCTGCCACGCGTGCCGAGGCTGATGGAGCTGATATCGAGCTGATTGTTGGCGCATTGATTCACGATCTTGGTGATGATCTGGCACCACTTAACCATTCCCAGCTCGCCGCCGCAATCATTCGCCCCTATGTTCGCGCCGAAGTCGCTTGGATTATCGAACATCATGGCGTTTTCCAGATGTATTATTATGGCGATGCGATGGGGGTTGATAAAAATGCCCGTAATATTTACCGCGACCATGTCTGGTTTGATAGCTGCGAGCAATTTTGCCGTGATTGGGATCAGATGGCCTTTGATCCCGATTATCCAACCAAGCCATTAGCGCATTTCGAACCAATGCTTCGCAAAATCTTTACCCGCCCGCCCTTTGATCCGGCGATTATCAATCCGGCCAACTAGCCGGTCACCTACAAAAGCAATTCATCTCTCCACCATTTACCAAAAAGGGCAGAACCCATGTCAAAAACCCTGTTGATCACTGGTGCCAATCGCGGCATTGGCTTTGAAATGACAAAACAGGCAGCCGAACGCGGCGATCAGGTCATTGCTTGCGCCCGCAATGTTATGGAAGCCCCTGATCTGGTTGCGCTTGCCCGTGACAATCCGGCAATCAGCCTTCTTGGGCTTGATGTAACCGCCGAGGCTGATATGAAACAAATCGCCGCCGGCATGACCCGCAAAATCGACATTCTGGTTTGTAATGCAGGGGTGTTGAATGGCTATGGCGGCCTTGAAGATCCGGCGCATCACAGCCGCGCCATTGAATCGGTTCTAATGACTAATATTGCCGGCGTCTTTTTCACCGCACGATCATTTTTACCGCATTTGCTGGAACCCGCTGATGGCTATAATCACCTATCTGGCATGACCGGTAAAATTGCGGTCATTTCGTCAATTATGGGCAGTCAGGAACGTGCCAGCAGCAATGCGCCGATCTATCGTGCCTCCAAAGCTGGCGCAACCAATATTGCCCGAACGCTTGCTGCTGAACTGGCACCACGCGGGGTTGCGGTTGGTGCCTATCACCCGGGATGGGTGCGAACCGATATGGGCGGGGGTGCTGCCGATGTTGCAGCGGCAGATAGCGCGGCCGGACTTTTGGCACGTTTCGATACGCTTGATCTTGCTACAACTGGCATTTACGAAAGCTATCGCGGCGAGCCATTGCCATTCTAATCGCCTCGGTGGCCGCTAAATAAGCTGGATCGCCAGTGCAAAGGCGCTAATGCCGCAAAGCAGCGAAAAGATCAGACGCTTGCTAATGAACATTGCCAATAATCCGCCGCCAAGCCCGATCAGGCGGTGATCGAGGCCTGTGGTTGCCAATACGCCCGTTGGATGAACCAATATCAGCAATAGAACGGCTGAAACCATGGCATAGGCCATTGT
>DFSK01000140.1:0-387 GCA_002378605.1 Alphaproteobacteria bacterium UBA3439 | reverse complement strand
TGATCGTTCCGATAATCGCGCAGAATACCGCTGCCCATGATTGGAAAAAACCGTAATCTTCCATTATGTCATCTGCCGCATCATCATCGCTCTATTGCACCGACTCGAGATGCCATTTGGCAATAAAACGGCTGTAAAGGCTGGCCAAACTGCCGCCAAGAATACCGGCTATCAGAATGGCCCATTCACCGGCAAATGGAAAAAACACTGGGCTTAAAACACCGCCAATCAAGACGGCAAGCCGGTTCGCCTTTTGCCGCGCGTTGATGATCAAAAGCAAGATATAGATTGGCGTGATAAAGATCACCACGCGCAAAATATCTGGCGGCAATAGATCACTTAAGAAGAACCCAAAGATCGTGCCAAGAATGCCAAAGGCAAAGATCG
>DFSK01000016.1:12747-29819 GCA_002378605.1 Alphaproteobacteria bacterium UBA3439 | reverse complement strand
GTGTAGTTGGAGCGGCGTGCGGGAATCGAACCCGCGTCTTTAGCTTGGAAGGCTAAGGTCTTACCACTACACAAACGCCGCATACGAGCGTTCTTAACTATCTGAATAGTAACGAAATATTTCTCAAATAAAACATCATTTGGCGGTAATCGGAATGCTTGTTCCAACCATTTTACCACCAGATGACAGCCAGTTTGAGGATCTCAAATATGCCTGTTACATCCGATATATGGCGCCGTGTCGTCGCGGCGCCCGCTCGAGACCGTTGGTATAACATCCTTGATTCAGAATGAAAAGGCTTTGCTGTGCGGCTTTGCAATTACTTGCATGAAAAGAAAGATTGAACAGAATTTTGATTTAGCGGCGCTTTTTCGCAGCGGCCTTTTCCGCAGCGGCTTTCTTTGCGACTGGCTTTTTTGCAACGGCTTTTTTTGCCACGGCTTTTTTCGCAGCGGCCTTTTTCGCCACGGTCTTTTTCGCCACAGCTTTTTTTGCAGTACCTTTTTTCGCAGCCGATTTTTTCACTGTGCCTTTTTTCGGTGAGTCGACCCAACCGGCCAGATTTTCAGTGGCAATTTGCTCAATCACCTTCATGCCAGCCGGACTGTCATTCAAACAGGGGATATAGCTAAATGTTTCGCCGCCATGTTCCAAAAATTCTTCATGCAGCTCGATATCCAGCTCATCCAGTGTTTCCAGACAATCGGCGACAAAACCGGGTGCCATGATGGCAACATGTTTTGATCCGTTTTCGGCCAGCGCCACAACGCTTTTGTCGGTATAGGGCTGAAGCCAAGGTTCTGATCCAAAGCGCGACTGAAAGGTGGCGTGAAAATGAGCTTTATCCCAATCAAGCTCTTCACGAAGAAGGCGCGCTGTTTTCAAACATTGGCAATGATAGGGATCGCCAGCCACAAAATAGCTTTTGGGAATGCCGTGAAATGAAATCACCAAATCATCAGGCATGCCGTTTTTCTTGACCGATTGACGAACCGAATCTGCCAGCGCCTTGATATAGACTGGGTGATCATGCCATGGCGGCGCGGTGCGAATGGCCGGTTGCCAGCGCAGATCAAGCGCCCATTTAAACACTTCGTCATTGACCGTCGCTGTTGTTGATGCGGCATATTGCGGATAAAGTGGCATCACCAGAATCTGGCTGCATCCGGCATTTTGCAGCTTTTGCATTTGCGACTGGATTGACGGCTTGCCATAGCGCATGGCGTAATCGGTGATTAGATCATCACTTTGAAAGCTGTTGGCGACATGTTCGGCCTGAAGGCGGGTAATGCGGCGAAGCGGCGATCCATCCGGGTCGTCTTTCAGCCAAATCCGTGCATAGGCATCGCCTGATTTGCGGGGACGGATATTCAAAATAATGCCGTTCAGAATCAACCACCACAGCAGGCGCGGGACTTCAATCACGCGGCGGTCGGATAAAAACTGCTTTAGATAGCGCCGCATTGATGGGGTGTCGGTGCCATCGGGCGTGCCAAGATTGACCAAAAGCAGGCCGGTTTTACCGCGGCCAGGAAAATTAGGGTGATCGGAAGGGGTAGGGGTAATTGGCATAATCACGTTCCATCAACAGCCGCAAAGGCAATAAAAAAGCCAGAGCCCTGTTCACCGAACAGCGACCATAACATCAAAAACAGGCAACAACGCCTAACTGGGTCTAATGTAGGGGCTATGGGTGGCAAAATCCAGCCTTGCCACCAATGGCCGATTGTTTTTTGTAAAAATGACAGGCGGCAACGGGGGGGGCGGCCGGTTTGCCTAACCAGTCTGCCTAACCAGTCTGCTGCGCCTGCGCATCGCCCACCATGGCAAATGCCTTTTGCAGCGAGTCCACCAAATGATCAATCATCGCATCGGTATGGAGCGGGCCGGGGGTGAGCCGCAGCCTTTCGCTACCCATTGGCACGGTCGGATAATTGATCGGCTGCACATAAATGCCAAAATCATGCAACAGAATTTGACAAATCTGGCTGCATTTTGCCGCATCTTTGACCATGACCGGAATGATATGCGTGTCGCCTTCAAGAATCGGCAAACCAACCTCGTGCAATTTTGCCTTCAACTTGGTGGCTTGTCGCTGCTGCGCCAAACGCTCATGCGAGCTGCGGCGCAAATGCTGAACCGAGGCCAATGCCCCGCAGGCCAATGCCGGTGGCAGGGCGGTGGTGAAAATAAAACCTGACCCAAAGCTGCGAACCGCATCACAAATCACATCATCAGCCGCGATATAACCGCCAACAACGCCAAAGGCCTTGCCAAGTGTGCCTTGGATGATATCCACGCGCTCTTGAACACCCAGCATTTGCGCAATGCCGCCACCTTCATTGCCATACATGCCAACCGCATGGACCTCATCCAAATAGGTCAGCGCATTATATTTTTCGGCAAGTTCAACAATTTCGACAATAGGGCCAGTGTCGCCATCCATCGAATAGACCGATTCAAAAATAATCAGTTTGGGTCGCTCGATTGGCTGGGCCGCAAGTAATTCTTCAAGATGTGCCAGATCATTATGGCGAAAAATAGCCTTGTCACAACGCGCATAGCGAATGCCGGAAATGATTGAGGCATGATTCATTTCATCAGATAGAATCAGCACATTGTCAAACAAACCGGCAATGGCGCTGATGCTGGCTTCATTGGCAACATAACCGCTTGTCAGCACAAGAGCGCGTTCTTTGCCATGCAGGTCGGCAAGTTCGCTCTCAAGCGCGACAATGGCGGCGCTGGTACCCGAAATATTGCGGGTGCCACCGGCGCCAGTGCCATGAACATCAATGGCGCTGGTTAATGCTTTGACGGCATCGGGGTTCTGTCCCATGCCGAGATAATCGTTTGAACACCAGATCACGACATCCTTTGGTCCATCAGGGCTATTCCACAGCGCATGGGGATGCCAACCGGTTTGACGCTCCAACTCGATGAAGGTCCGGTAGCGGCTTTCGCTCTTCAGCTGGTTTAGCTTGCTTTTCAAAACTTCGCGATAATTCACGAACATGTCTCCTGAGGCGCGTGCGGATTGGGCACTACGCTTGCTACAATCAAAGGCCAGAAAAATCCATTAAAAAGATATGCTATCTTCATATAGCATAACCGCAACTCGTGCCATGCGACATTGGGTCCTGCCAAAAGATAGGTCTATATAATACGGAAGGGGCCTGAAACCAGATATTTACTTGGCCGGGCGTGGTGCGGCATTCAAAGAAATAATGTTGCAATTAATCATCTGTTTACCCGCATGTTCGAAATTAACTGTTACATTCATCCCAACGATAGATTGGACTTGGCCAATGCCCCAATCGGGCCGATCCGGATGGATCACAAAATCACCAAGGCTGAAATAAAGCAAATGCGGATATCCTATGGGTTTTTTTCCGAAACATGCTCAAAAGCACCACTGCTTTCCTGCCATGATTGGGTGGTGGCTGGCAAGCCCATTTGACGCAATTGACCCCAGGCCGCGCCATTCTTGGACAAAGGCGGGATGCGGCGGCAAAGCCCGTTTTCGGGGATGGATGAGCCGGGGGAGGCTGTGAGGCTGTGCGCTAACCCCGTCCAAACGGGAGATGAATTGGATGGGGGCAGGCACAGCCTCAACAAACAAGGGGGTAGGCTAGCCCGCTTTTTCAAGCGTCTGATAATCGCGCGTCTCGCGCAGGATATAGCCTTGTCCCCAAACTGTATCAACGCTCAGGCCCTCGGCGCCATTTTCAACGAGTTTGCGCCGCAGCTTGCAAATAAAGACGTCGATGATTTTTGGTTCTGGTTCATCAATGCCGCCATAAAGATGGTTCAAAAAAGCGTCTTTGCTGAGAACAGCCCCTTTTCTTAGGGCCAAAAACTCAATGATCCGGAATTCTTTGGCGGTTAGTTCCAGTCGCGTTTCGCCAACTTTGGCGTGATTGCGGCTTAGATCAACAACCAGATTCCCAACCGAAATCGTTGCTGAACCGTGACCATGCGTCCGCCGCATGATGGCATCCAGATTTGCCATCAATTCATATCGGTCAAATGGTTTGGTCAAATAACCATCGGCACCTGCGCCAAGGGCGGTGATTTTCTCATCAATACCGCTATTGCCTGAAATTACCAGGATAGGGACAAGGATGTGATTTTTGCGAACCAGCCGCGCTAGTCGCGTTCCATCGCCATCAGGTAGGTTCAAATCAAGCAGGATTGCATCGATTCGATTGTGCTTTAATTCAGATAGGGCCGTTTCGATTGTGTTTGCCGTGGTTTTGAAATGCCCAGCTTCTTCTAATGTCATGCCAAGAACATCTGCAACAATTGGATCATCTTCAACTATAAGTACATGCATTTTGAAAACTCTCTTTTTTTAACGGTTAAAACGTCATTTTCTTTTCTGTTGCGCGAACGAAACCGAACCATTGCCACACATCAAAAAACCGAGAAATCTCGCGCTTTATTTCTGTTATCAAAAGGGTAAGCGGGTAAAAGAGTGATAACAAATCACACATGCGTGATTAACTTTTTAATAATGTTTTTTCATGGTTAGGCGAATACAGATAGGTCCTTTCGGCCAAAATCTCCTTGCAGTTCTCATTGAATCGGTGTAATCGACAGCCCTCTTTTTAGGGATGCCATTTTGGTGGCCAACTTCTATTTGATTGCGAAGGTGATGAAATGAAGAACAAGAAAGTCATTTCCGATACAGCAGAGATTGCCGCGCTGACAAATGGCGAGGCGACCGCGACAAATGGCGCTAAAGCGGCGACAAAGGCTAAGGCTGGCGCTGGGTCAATTGCGCAAAATATGCTTCCCGATGATTATCGGCCAAGTGAAGATGAAGATTTCATGAACCCGCTTCAGCTTCTATATTTCCAAAAAAAGCTGGAATCCTGGAAAGCTGAATTGTTGGATGATGCCAGCGGCACCATTACCGGCCTTTCGCAGGAGAATCTGCATCAGCCAGACCAGATGGATCGCGCGCAAATTGAAAGCAATGCCGCGCTCGACCTTAGAACCCGCGACCGTGAACGCAAATTGTTGCAGAAAATCGAAGCGGCGTTGCGACGGATCGATGATGGCAGTTATGGCTATTGCGTTGAAACGGACGAGCCAATCAATCTTCGCCGCCTCGAAGCCCGGCCAATTGCCTCGCTAAGCCTTCATGCGCAAGAACGCCATGAGCGTATGGAACGTGTCCACCGCGACGATTAGGCCCGCTGTCCAAAATGTTAAGTGATCTTGCGCCCATACCCGAAATGGTATGGGCGTTTTCTGTTGCAGAACTGGAAAAATAGAACAAAAGGTGAAAATAGGCTTGCAATTGGAACAAAACAAGTACAAGATAGGTAATCGACACCTGAGATGGTGCATGTTTTGAAAAGCCTCTGTCAGGCATTTATGGCGTTTCATTGCGCCAAAGCGGAAATGTCCATATTCACCAACCGCGACAGGTGGGAATAGGGACATGGATATAATGGGCATGGACAGGGGGGCGATGGTTGTGCAACTAAGGAGGCATAAATGGCTGGGGTTGTAGTGGATATGAAAATGAAAAGTGATGACAAGAACAAGGCGCTTGAGGCGGCCATTGGCCAAATTGAAAAGGCGTTTGGCAAAGGGTCAGTGATGAAGCTTGGCCAGCGTGAATCTGCGGTGGATGTTCAGTCAATTTCAACTGGATCGCTTGGGCTTGACATTGGTCTTGGCATTGGTGGTTTCCCGAAAGGCCGGATTGTTGAAATCTACGGCCCAGAATCATCAGGCAAAACCACTTTGGCCCTGCATGCTGTTGCCGAGGCGCAAAAAGAAGGTGGCACTTGTGCCTTTGTTGACGCTGAACATGCGCTTGACCCGTCTTATGCGCGTAAACTTGGCGTCAATATTGATGATCTATTGATCTCACAGCCTGACGCTGGTGAACAGGCGCTAGAAATTACCGATACGTTGGTTCGTTCTGGTGCGGTTGACGTTCTTGTTGTTGACTCGGTCGCCGCCTTGGTGCCGCGTGCCGAACTTGAAGGCGAAATGGGTGATCATCATGTCGGGCTTCATGCGCGTTTGATGAGCCAGGCGCTTCGCAAACTCACTTCGTCAATTGCGCGCTCGAATTGTTTGGTGATTTTCATCAATCAGATCCGTCTGAAAATTGGTGTGATGTTTGGCAATCCGGAAACCACCACAGGCGGTAATGCGCTGAAATTCTATGCATCGGTCAGGTTGGATATTCGCCGGATTGGCGCCATCAAGGACCGTGACGAGGTTGTTGGTAACCAGACCCGTGTCAAAGTCGTGAAAAACAAGGTTGCAGCACCGTTCCGTACCATCGAATTTGACATTATGTATGGTGAGGGCATTTCTAAAATGGGCGAATTGCTCGATCTTGGCGTCGCTGCCGGTATTGTTGATAAATCAGGTGCGTGGATTTCTTACAAGGGACAGCGTATTGGTCAAGGCCGTGAAAATGCCAAAACATTCCTTCGCGAACATACCGAGCTGGCGGCTGAAATTGAATCGGCTATTCGGCAAAATGCCGGTCTTGTTGGTGATCAGATGCTTGATAACTCAATCGCGACAAGCGACGCAGCGCAAGTGCCGGATTCGCCTGATCTGCCCGATACACCGACAATGCCAAAATAAGGCGTTATCACACAAGGCCATTCATCTTAATGGGAATAGGCTGGGTTAGATATTGAATAATGTGAAATGGTCAGCTCCGGTTTTGGGGCGGGCCATTTTGCTTTGGTGATGTAATTGCCAAAACAGGGCTTTTGCCGCGATGGCCAGCTTTGCCAAAAAGCGGCGTGATTTAATCAAGTTAATCTAGACAGACACCCCCTGCGGCGGGTAGATAATAACCGCTATTGATTGGGCGTTATGCGGCGCCGCAACTGACCGCTTGCCGTGATGGCAGGGCCGCCGCAAACCAAACGTTGCAAGCCAAACGCTGTGCTGGGGGCAGTCTAATGTCGAGTGTGAATGATATCCGCGCCACTTTTTTGGATTATTTTGGTAGAAACGGGCATGAAATTGTCGCATCAAGCCCGCTTGTGCCGCAAAATGATCCAACTTTGATGTTTGCCAATTCGGGCATGGTACAGTTTAAGAACCTGTTTACCGGTGCCGAAACGCGCGATTATGTTCGGGCGACAACAGCGCAGAAATGTGTTCGCGCGGGCGGCAAACATAATGATCTGGAAAATGTTGGCTATACCGCGCGTCACCACACATTTTTTGAGATGCTTGGTAATTTTTCCTTTGGCGATTATTTCAAGGAAAATGCCATTGAATTGGCGTGGAATTTGATCACCAAGGAATATGGTCTTGATGCGTCAAAATTGCTTGTCACGGTCTACCATGAAGATGATGAAGCGGCCAATCTATGGAAGAAAATTGCCGGCCTTGGCGATGACCGCATCATCCGCATCGCCACATCTGACAATTTCTGGGCGATGGGCGATACCGGCCCTTGTGGCCCGTGTTCGGAAATCTTTTATGATCATGGTGATCATATCCCGGGCGGCCCACCTGGTTCACCTGATGAAGATGGTGACCGTTTTATCGAAATCTGGAATCTGGTCTTTATGCAGTTCGAGCAGATGCCGGGTGAACGTATTGCCTTGCCAAAGCCCTCAATTGATACAGGCATGGGACTAGAGCGTATTGCGGCGGTGCTTCAGGGCAAGCATGACAATTATGATATTGACCTCATGCGGGCATTGATCGAGGCTTCGGCAGATGTTTCAGGCACTGATGCTAATGGAAGCCATAATATATCACACCGAGTGGTTGCTGATCATTTGCGGGCGTCATCTTTTTTGATTGCCGATGGTGTTTTGCCGTCAAATGAAGGGCGCGGCTATGTTTTGCGCCGGATTATGCGGCGTGCCATGCGCCATATTCACCAAATGGGATGCGCTGATCCGACAATGTACCGGCTTGTGCCAACCCTTGTTGCCGAAATGGGCGCGCAATATGGTGAATTGGGCCGTGCGCAATCGCTGATTACCGAAACGCTGAAACTGGAAGAAACCCGTTTCAAAGAAACGCTTGGTCGCGGCTTGCGCATTCTGAATGACGAACTGTCAGGCAAACCATCGGGTGGTACGCTTGATGGGGCGACAGCCTTTAAGCTTTATGACACTTTTGGCTTTCCGCTTGATCTGACTCAAGATTTCATGCGGGGTTATGGCTGGCAGGTTGATCTTGATGGGTTCAACGCCGCCATGGATGCGCAAAAGGCCAATGCTCGCCGTGCATGGAGCGGATCGGGCGACAGCGCCACTGAAACCATTTGGCTTGATCTGGCGCAAAATCTAGAGCCGACAGAATTTCTGGGCTACACGTCGGACTCAGCCGAAGCCATTGTCGCCGCGCTTGTTGATGGCAACGCCGAAATTGGTGAAATCGGCAAAGGTGGCAAGGGGCGGATGGTTGTCAATCAAACGCCATTCTATGGCGAATCTGGTGGTCAGCTTGGCGATGTTGGCACGATCAGCTGGGATAAAGGAAGCGCCCGCGTCACCGATACCCAGAAAACCCCGTCGGGCCTATTTATCCATCATGTCGAAATCGACGCTGGCACGCTTGCCAAGGGGCAAGAGGTTCGGTTGCAGATTGATGTGTCACGCCGTTTGCGGCTTCGCGCCAATCATTCGGCAACGCATCTTCTTCATGAATCGCTTCGGCTGGTCCTTGGTGATCATGTGGCGCAAAAGGGATCGCTTGTCAGTCCCGACCGGCTGCGGTTTGACTTTTCCCATCAAAAGGCGGTTTCGACCGATGAATTGGATCAGGTTCAGCAAATCGTCAATGCACGGATTCGGATGAATTCAGATGTTACAACCCGCATTATGACGCCCGACGCCGCGATCGAGCTCGGTGCATTGGCGCTGTTTGGCGAAAAATATGGCGATGAGGTTCGCGTTGTGCAAATGGGCGGTGCGGCAGATGATGATCCAAACAAGGCGTGGTCGGTTGAACTATGCGGCGGAACCCATGTTGGCCGGACAGGCGATATCAGCCTTTTGAAAATCATTTCGGAATCGGCTGTTGCTGGCGGGGTGCGCCGTGTTGAGGCGGTGACGCATGAAGGCGCGCTGGCTTGGATTGATGCGCGTGATGCTATTTTGACCAAAAGTGCCGATTTGTTGAAGATTGCGCCCGACCAGCTTGCCGACCGTGTTGCCCAGCTTGTCGAAGACCGTAAAAAGGCCGAACGTGATATCAGCCAGCTACGGCGTAAATTGGCCGCTGGCGGCGGCGGTGCCGGTAATGGCAGTGATGTTGTCAATGGCATCAATTTTGTCGGGCGATTGCTTGAAGACACGCCGGCACGCGAATTGAAATCAATGGCCGATGAAATCAAATCATCGGTCGAAAATGCGGTCATCTGCCTTGTTGCGACTGATGCTGGCAAAGCATCAATTGTTGTTGCGGTAACGGCTGATCTTGCGGGTCAAAAAAGTGCGGTTGATCTGGTAAAAATCGGTTCGGCGGCGCTTGGCGGCGGCGGCGGCGGTGGACGTCTTGATATGGCGCAGGCTGGCGGCCCTGATGCCAGCAAGGCAGCCGAGGCGATAAAGGCGGTTTCGGCCGCCCTGTAGGGCAGGCCAAAAGGCCTGGTTAACTTTTGCCCCGATCGTGGGGTGTGTTTTGGTCATCATATGAAAAGGCAATGAATATGTCGGATACAGCCAACCCAGATTTAATCTATACAAAAGTGGACGAAGCCCCAGAATTGGCCAGCGCCTCGCTCTTGCCGATCATCAATCGTTTTGTAAAGCCTGCTGGATTAACGATCGGGCGACGTGATATCTCGCTTGCAGGCCGTGTGATCGCTGTATTTCCCGAAGTTCTGAGTGATGCCCAGCGCCAGTCGGATGATCTGGCTGAATTGGGGGAATGGGTAAAAACACCAGCTGCCAACGTAATCAAGCTGCCAAATATTTCAGCATCAATTCCCCAGCTTGTTGGCGTGATTAGCGAATTGCAGGCACAAGGCTATAATCTTCCCGATTATCCGGTGGCCCCATCGAATGATGAAGAACGCGCCATCGCAGCACGTTATGACACGGTCAAGGGCAGTGCGGTTAATCCGGTTCTGCGTGAGGGTAATTCTGACCGGCGTTGCGCACAGGCAGTCAAAATCTATGCCCAGAACAACCCGCATTCAATGGGCGTTTGGGCGGCTGACTCAAAAACCCATGTATCGTCAATGTCATCAGGTGATTTTTTCTCGAATGAAAAATCGGCAACCTTGAGCGCTGAGCAAGCTGGCAAAGCAAGAATCGAATTTGAAAACAAGGCTGGTCAGGTCACTGTTTTGAAGGAAGGCCTGACGCTAAAGGCGGGAACCGTTGTTGATGCCTCATTTATGTCTTTGGCTGCTTTACGCGCCTTTTTGCGCGACGAGCTGGTTGATGCCAAAACAAAATCTGTGCTGTTTTCGGTTCATCTAAAGGCAACGATGATGAAAGTGTCTGACCCGATCATCTTCGGTCAGGCTGTTAGTGTGCTGCTTGAAGATTTTGTGGCCAAACATGATGATATTTTGCGCGAATTGGGCATGGATTATAATTTGGGGCTTAGCGACCTTGAAACACGTATTGCCACGCTTCCTGCCGCAAAACGCGCCGAGCTGGAAGCCGATCTTGCCGCTTGCTTTGCTGCCAATCCACCACTTTACATGGTGAATTCGGATAAAGGCCTTAGCAATTTCCATGTCTCGTCAGATGTGATTATTGATGCATCAATGCCAGCTTTGATCCGCGCTGGCGGCAAGGGCTGGGGGCCAGATGGAAGCGAGCAAGATTGCAAATGCGTCATTCCGGATAATTCCTATGCACCTGTTTATGAAGAAGCCATTAATTTCTTTAAGGAAAATGGCGCGCTAGACCCAACAACCGCTGGGTCAGTATCCAATGTTGGCCTGATGGCGCAAAAGGCCGAAGAATATGGATCGCATCCGACAACATTTCAGATGTCAGATGATGGTGTGGTTCGCTATGTTCTGGGAAATGGTGAAATATTGCATGAGCATCAGGTGCAAAATGGCGATATCTGGCGGTCATCTAGCACTAATCAGGCGCCAATCGAAGATTGGGTCAAGCTTGGTCTTGCTCGTCAAAAGGCAACAGGTGCCGAGGCTGTGTTCTGGCTGAATGCGGCACGCCCGCATGATGCGGAAATCATTGTTTATGTGAAATCAATGCTTGCCAAGCTTGGCGTTGATGAAGCGTCAATCAAAATCATGGCGCCGCGTGAGGCCACCAGATTTTCGCTTGAAACCATCACCGCTGGCAAAGATTGCATCTCAATCACCGGCAATGTGCTTCGTGACTATCTAACTGATTTGTTTCCAATTCTTGAGCTTGGCACATCGGCAAAAATGCTGTCTGTGGTCAAGTTGATGAATGGCGGCGGTCTATTTGAAACAGGGGCTGGCGGGTCGGCACCAAAACATGTTCAGCAATTGGTCGAAGAAGGCCATTTGCGCTGGGATTCGCTTGGTGAGTTTTGTGCGCTTGGTGAATCTTTGAATTTTGTTGCCGAATCTACCGGCAACAGCAAGGCTGGTGTGCTTGGCAAGGCGGTTGATGCCGCAACACAATTGTTGTTGGCAAATGACAAATCACCGTCACGCCGTGTTGGCCAGACCGATACGCGCGACAGCCATTATTACTTTGCTCTCTATTGGGCGCAGGCCCTTGCCACACAAACCGAAGATCAGGGTTTGGCTGATGATTTTGCCGCATTGGCAGCGGCCCTTGCTGATAATGAAAAGACAATCACTGCCGAGCTGGCATCAACCCAAGGCAAGCCGTGCGATCTTGGCGGTTATTATCATGCTGCCAGTGACAAGGTGGCATTGGTGATGCGACCAAGCGCGACGCTGAACAGCATCATCGGCTAATAGCCAAAGCCTGAGGCGGCAAACCATTGCGCCTTATCAACAACAATCCCCGATAGCGATGATCCTTATGACCATCATTATCGGGGATTTTTATTTCGCGACGACGCGTTCATTGGCAGCGTCTGCCGGCTTGTTTTTTCGGGCTTGTGTTTTTAGGCCGGTAATCGGTCAGGCTGAAAAATCTGATCAAGCTTGTCCATCAAGGCATCAAGATCATCTACCTGATCAAAATGACCTGTATGGCCATGATGCATAAAGCCTTGGTCAATAATATTTTGGAACATGATCAGCATCGAATCCCAATAACCGTTCAAATTAACGATAATAATCGGCTTGTTATGCAATCCAAGCTGGCGCCATGTGATGATTTCCATTGTTTCATCAAGCGTGCCAAGACCACCGGGGAAAATGACGAAAGCATCCGAAATATCATACATCATGGCCTTTCGTTCATGCATGGAATCAATGATGTGAAGATCGGTAACACCCTTATGCCCAACCTCAACATTGTCAAGAAACTGCGGAATAATGCCGGTAACGCGGCCATTGGCGGCAAGCACCCCATCCGCAACGGCGCCCATCAGACCCATTTTGCCGCCACCATAGACAAGCCCAAGGCCGCGTGATCCGATCATTTGTCCCATCTGATAGGCAGCGTCTTTATAAAGGGGGTTGGTGCCTGAGGCGGCGCCGGTAAAAACACAAATTTTTTTCATCGAAATTCCTTTTGATGCCAAGGCTGCATTAACTTACATTGAACCCTAACGCAATTAGCATTAGTCTGTTAACAGTCATTCATCAACAAACAGGAAATCACATCAGTGCGATCAATGCTTTACATTCTGTTTGCGGTGGGCGGGGTTCTTGTTGCTATCGCCTTGTCGATGGTGCTGCTTGATGATGAAGGCGGCCAGCAGGTTAAACCGCAAAGCCCGTCAATTGAGTTGTCACAATCGGCAATTGACAAGGCTGAAACGCCTGATGCCCGCAAGGATAGCGATACCAGCTTGCAGCAGCCCGATGTGACGCCTGCGGCCCCGTTGACGATTGATCTGGCGCGGGTCAAGCCCGATGGCGCAGCGGTATTTGCTGGCACGGCGGCGGCAAATGCGAAAATCCGTATTTTTGAAGGTGACATTCTGCTTGGCGAAACCGTTGCGAATGCAAATGGTGAATGGGTGATTGTGCTTGAAAAATCACTTGCGGCTGGCCAGCATTTGATCTCGGTTGCGATGGAACGCAGCGACGGTTCAACCGAAATGGCCGATCGCAGTCTGGCTGTTGAAATTTATCAGGATACAGAAACCAAACCGCTAGTCGCCCTCTTGCCGGAAACCGCAACTGAGGTGCCGGTGTTAATTCAATCGCCTGATGATGTGGATGCGGCCAATCCGGCCGCACCAGCCAGTGAAGCAATTGTTGCTGATGCAACTGGCGCTGATGCTGCTGCCGCGAAAGCTGCCATGGGCGATACAACCGAAGCAGCACCGACAAAACCCCAAGCCAAGAGTCAAATTGCGGCGCTCGCACCAAGTGCGATTATCTGGCGCGATGCAAGCCGTATTTTGATATCCGGCACATCAAGAGGTGGCGTTCGGGTCACGGTAAATGATGAAAAAGGGCAATTTGGCGAGGCGTTGGTTTTGGCGGATGGGGCATGGCAGGTGGCTGGCAGTCTTGATATGGATATTGCGGTGAATCATTTGCGCTTTGCCTTATTTGACGAGGCCAATCATATCATCGCCCGTTATGACTTGCCGGTCAAAGCGCGTGATCTGGCCAAGGGGCAAGACGGATCGCCGCTGGTGGTGGTGAACAAGGGCGACATGCTGTGGCGCATTGCCTATCACCAATTGGGCGAAGGGGTTAAATATGTCGATATTGTTCGCCGTAACCAGCAAGATATTAACGATCCTGATCTGATTTACCCGAAACAGATTTTTGCCGTGCCGCAACCATCTGCCACGGCGTCTGATAAGAATTAGATGGCTGGTAATTTTGCTTTTCTATGCGTGGCAACGGAGCTGTGACCGGAAATGAGGTCAAGACATGACATTCATATCTGACTGGAAAATCGCCGATGATGGTTGGCCGGTACTGGCGCTTGCCGGTATTTTGACCATTCTGACAAGCATGCTCTTTTTGCCGCTTGGCTGTTTTTTCCTTGGCATTATGATGTGGCTGGCGCATGGGCTTCGGGTGCCAAACCGGCAAACCAAAGCTGATGACCAGATCATCTATGCACCGGCAGATGGCGTTGTTCTTGATATTGAAACCGATCAGTTTCCTGATGGTCTTGCCGGTGACAATGTCACGCCCGCCAAACGCATAACCATTCACTCGCGTTTAACCGATACGCAATTGCAAACAAGCCCGATCACTGGCCATATTGTCGATAATTTGCTCTTGCCCGGCTTGTTTCGCAAATGGGGATATGATCGCATCAGCTGGCAGGCGGCACGCCTGTCAAATGAACGCCGCGAAATCCGTATTCGCGATGCATCTGACCGCGAAATCATGCTTGTCCAGCTTGGTAGCAAAACAGCGCGTCAATTGATTTGCCGTCTAGCCGAAGGAAAATTTGTCCAAGCCGGTTCGCCGATTGGCATGGCGCGCATTGCCGGTGTTGTTGATTTATTTGTGCCAAGTGGATGCAAAATACTGATCGAAGCGGGGCAGCATGTGATCGCTGGTGAAACCGCCATTGCGCAATTTGCCCGTAGGCCAAGCGCAAAACGGGGTTAGGGGCAATGTTTGACGCCCAGATTCGTCCCTTGATTGACCGGTTGCTAAACCCGGTTGGGCGAGGGCTTGTGGCCCTTGGTGTCACCGCCAATCAGGTTACGATGATCGGTGCCGGTTTTGGCCTGATTGCCGCGGGATGTGTTGCCGCTGGCCTGTTTTATCCAGCTTTGTGGTTCGTCATTGCGAACCGCGTCATTGACGGGCTGGATGGCGCCGTCGCGCGGGCCAGCCGGTCGAGCGATTTTGGTGGCTATCTCGATATTGTTAGCGATTTTATTTTTTACAGCGCCATTCCTTTGGCTTTTGCAGTAGCGCGGCCAGAAACCGCGCTTGCGGCAGCGTTCCTAATTTTTAGTTTTATTGGCACTGCCACCAGTTTTCTTGGCTTTGCCATTCTTGCCGAAAAACATCATGTCACCACCCAAATCCGCGGCAAAAAGGCCTTTTATTATCTTGGTGGGCTGACCGAAGGAACAGAAACGATACTGCTGTTCCTTGCAATGCTGGTCTGGCCTGACTATTTCAGTCTCATGGCAATCATCTTTGGCATTTTATGCTGGGTGACGACTGGCACCCGCATTTATGCGGCATATCGCCAATTCAATGACTAGAGGCTAGTCACCGTCTTCTCGATCAATTCGAGGCGGTTCTGGTCTTTAAGGAGCGCATGATAAATGAAATTTGGAATTGGACAATCTACCGCGCGTGTCGAAGACCGGCGGTTGCTGATCGGGGCTGGCCTCTATAGTGATGATATTGCCCCCGGACAGGGGTTGCGTGTTGCTTTTTTGCGCGCGCCGCATGCGCATGCGCATTTGCTGGATATTGATCTCGCGGCGGCACAGCAAATGGACGGGGTTCATCTTGTCGCAACGCAGGCCGATCTTGATGCTGATAATATTGGTGACGTTCTTTGCCAATATCGACCGCCCCTGATTGGTGGCGGTAAAATGCAGCTTGTTAGCAAGCCGGCAATGGTTCGCGATATCAATCGTCATGCCGGCGATATTGTGGCGATGGTTGTTGCTGATCGGCAGGAAACAGCAGATTCCGCAATCGAATTAATTGCAGCTGAATTTGAACCAATGCCAGCGGTTACCGATATTTATGCAGCGATGAAAGATGGCGCACCGCAGCTTTATGACTGCTACCCCAATAACATTGCCTTTGAATGGGGGGTCGGCAAGCTTGACGAGACTGAACGCGCGATGAATGACGCGATTGCTGAAGGTCACCAGATTATCGAGATCGACGTGGTGAATAGCCGCGTTGTCATCAATTCAATGGAAACCCGCCCGATGGTCGCCGCTCCCGGTGCCAAAGACGGCACATTGGATATCTGGTGTGGGACACAGGGCGCGGTTGGCATTGCCGAGCAGATTGCCACCGCCCTATCAATGGAGCGTGCCGATGTAAGGGTTCAAACCGGCGATGTTGGCGGCAGTTTTGGCTTTAAGATTTTTCTGCACCCTGAACAAATTTGCATTGCATGGGCGGCCCGCCGCCTTGGGCAAATGGTGCGGTGGCAGCAGGGACGATCAGATGGATTCCTGTCGGATTTGCATGGCCGCGATAACCGGTCTCGTGCGCGTGCGGCAATTGATAAAACCGGGCGTATTTTGGCGCTTCAAGTCACTGCCCATGCCAATATGGGAGCATGGCTGTCGAATTTTTCGACCTATATTCCGACGCTTTCGGGAAGCCGCACCCTGACCACCAATTATGATATTCAGGCAGCAAGCCTTCGGGTGATTGGTGTGATGACCAATACACCAGCGGTCGATGCTTATCGCGGCGCGGGACGGCCTGAGGCCAATTATTTGATGGAACGGCTAATGGATCATATCGCCGCTGAAACCGGCCTTAGCCGGATCGATGTTCGCCGCGTCAATATGATCAAGCCAAGCCAAATTCCCTATAAGATGGTTTGCGGCGGCACGATTGATTCTGGTGAAATGACCGATCTATTCGATATGGCCCTTGCCAAGGCAGATGTTGCCGGATTTGCCAAGCGCAAGGCTGAGTCGGCCGAACGGGGCAAGCTGCGCGGTATCGGGTTTGGCATGTATCTCGAACAATGCGGCAATGGCGCTGATGACGGTGTTGATATTGAATTTCAGGACGATGGGCGCGTTATCCTTTATGGCTCGCAACAATGTAACGGGCAGGGGCATCAAACCACGGTAACGCAAATCCTGTCAGATCGTCTTGGCTATGATGCTGATTTGATTACGGTCAAACAAGGCGATTCCAACCGCAGTCCGCGTGGCACAACTGGCGGCGCAAGAATGACAGCGGTTCTGGGATCTGCAACGGCCTTGGCAGCGGCAAAGATCATTGATCTTGCCAAACCATTTGCTGCCGAAGCGCTGGAATGTGGCGAAGATGCTCTGAATTTTGCCGATGGCCTGTTTTTGCGGCAGGACAC
>DFSK01000016.1:12319-12476 GCA_002378605.1 Alphaproteobacteria bacterium UBA3439 | reverse complement strand
AACCGGTCAATCGCGATTGAAGATCTTGTCCGCCAGCTTGCCACCTCTGGCGAAAAGCACCGGCTGAATTGGGCGCAGCCCTATGAAACTGATGGCGCAACCTATCCTTATGGATGCCATATCATTGAGCTTGAAATTGACCGGCAGACCTGTGCTG
>DFSK01000016.1:10367-12026 GCA_002378605.1 Alphaproteobacteria bacterium UBA3439 | reverse complement strand
CAGCTATCATGTTGTTGATGATTTTGGTATTATTATCAACCCGTTAACCCTTGATGGGCAAATTCATGGTGGCATTGCTCAAGGTGTTGGTCAGGCGCTTTTGGAACATGTTGTTTATGATGATTCTGGTCAGCTTTTGGCCGGATCATTGATGGATTACGCCTTGCCACGGGCCGATCATTTTCCCGGGTTTCAGATCAGCACGCGCAATACAGCTTGCGCCAATAATGCGCTTGGCATCAAAGGATCGGGTGAGGCTGGGGCCATTGGCGCGCCACAAGCGGTGATTTCGGCCATTTGTGATGCGCTGGAAATGACTCATATTGATATGCCAGCAACACCGCTGGCCATTTTCAATGCGATGAAAGCCAAAACGGCCAATTCGCCAAAGAATAAAGGAGAATAGGGTGAGCGACAAAATCAATAAATCTGACGAGGAATGGCGTGAGCAACTGACCGAAGAACAATATCAGGTAACACGCAAACATGGCACCGAGCGGGCTTTTTCAGGCCGTCTTGATAAACATTATGACGCTGGCAACTATCTTTGTATCTGCTGCGCAACGCCGTTATTTTCATCTGAGGCGAAATTTGACTCAGGATCGGGCTGGCCGAGCTTTTTTGCGCCGATTGACGAGGCAAATATCGGCAAAACCGTCGATGAAAGCTTTTTTATGCGCCGGACCGAGGTTCATTGTGACCGTTGCGATGCGCATCTGGGCCATGTGTTTCCCGATGGGCCGCAACCGACCGGCCTTCGCTATTGCATCAATTCGGCGTCACTGGATTTTGTAAGCGACGAATAGGAGCGGTGACGGGCAAAGGCCGGTGCAGGCAGGCTAATTGTTATATTCGCCTGATTTGGTCTTCATCTTGCCATAGTGATGGCGCTTCATCTTGCTGATTTCATCATCATCTAAGCTGCCATCGCCATTGCTGTCCATGCGCTCGAACATGGCGACGATGCGGCCGTTGAACTCGGTTTTGTCAATCATGCCGTCGCCGTTGCGATCTAGCTTTTGAAAGCGTTTATCTTGGCGACTGGTGAGTTCTTCAAGGCTGATCAGCCCATCATTGTTGATGTCGAGCTTTTTTGCCATGAACTTGGCTCGCTTATGTGATGCATCGCCCATATCGGCATTCGCAAGTCCGGTGATGATGCTGCCAGATACCAGAAGACCGGCACCGATCAGATAGGGAAAATAACGCTGTTTCATGGGCTGTTCCTTTGATTTGCTATTTTGGGGTGCTTTTACAATATAGTGACGAAATGGTGACACCGGCATGCAGACAAACAGTGGGTGATGAATTCTGGCATACCGGTGCCACATCGCTATAGTCCCGCCAAATAGGGGCCGGAAAGGGGCGCGGCTGTGATCTTTTCGGGGTAATAAATTGGCAATAATTAGGCAAAAATCTGCCATGATTTTGGCAGGCATGACTTGCTTTTACCCCATAGCGGGCATAGCTTGGCGACTGGAAAGATGGGCGTGGCAGGCTGGCAAGATCAGCCATGTTGGCCGTTATAAAGGGAAATAGGTAGATGTCTTTGCCGTCTGAAACTGAATTATCAAATCAGATGCCATGGGTTGAGGGGGCAACACGCGTCTTTGGCGTGATTGCCCATCCGGTTGATCATGTTCGTGCGCCAATGGTGTT
>DFSK01000016.1:6293-10083 GCA_002378605.1 Alphaproteobacteria bacterium UBA3439 | reverse complement strand
GAAATCATCATCAACGGGCTTCGTGCCATACCAAATTTTGGCGGGCTTGCTGTTACGATCCCGCATAAAATGCCACTTGCCGATCTTTGCGACAGCCTTGGCACCGCCGCCCAGTTGACGGGGGCGGTCAATGCAGTGCGGTTTGATGATGATGGTAAAATGCATGGCGATAATTTTGATGGCGCCGGTTTTGTTGCTGGCGCTGTTGGCAATGGGTATGATGTTGCTGGTAAGGCGATTTTACTGATTGGGGCAGGCGGTGCCGCCCGCGCCATTGCGGCGGCGCTGATCGAGGCGAAAATTGGTAAATTAACGATCGCCAATCGCAGTCTAGGCAAGGCAGAAGAGTTTGCCAGCCTGCTTGCCGATAAAACCGGCTTTGCCGATGTTCATGCAGCTGCGCTTGTTGATTGTGATGGCAGTGACGCCGATATGATCATCAATAGCACCAGCCTTGGCTTAAAACGGGGCGATGCCCTGCCTTTGGCGCTGGATGCAGTGCGCGCTGATACGGTGATTGCTGATATCATTATGGTTCCGGCTGAAACCGAATGGCTTGCTGCGGCGCAAAAAGCGGGGCTTCGGGTGCATTATGGGCGGCATATGCTTGATTACCAAATCGATCTAATCGGTAAATTTATCGGCGCGCTTTAGCCAAAGAGCCGATTCGGTCATTGAGTTCGCTTGGCCAGACAGCTATAACTGGGCGGTGCTGCAATGGCATAATCGTTGGGAAATGAGGAAGTGAATGACTGATACAGCAAATGTTTGGACTGATGAACGTCTTGAAAAGCTGAAAGAGCTGTGGTCGCAAGGCTTGTCCATTTCGCAGATTGGCGAGGCACTTGGCGTATCGCGGAATGCGATTGCTGGCAAAGCCCACCGGATGGGCCTGCCAAAACGCCCATCGCCAATTAGCCGGCCAAAGGTTGAAAAGCCGAAAGTCGTTGTGCCTGAGATAACTGAAAATTTGCCATTGCGCCTTGAGTTGCGGCAATTGGAATGGTCACGAAGCAAATGTTGCTGGCCAACTGGTGACCCCAAGAAAAATGGTTTTGTCTTTTGCGGTGATGCAATCGTCCCTGGCAAGCCTTATTGTCTGACGCATTGTCAAGAAGCCTATACAACATCGCGCGACTCAAGTTAACGCCAATGTTAAAACGTCGCGAGGACTATACGCCGCCCGCTTTTCTGGTAACGGCTGTCGATCTGAATATCGACATTCATGATCTTGGTAGCATTGTCACAACCAGACTGGCCGTTACACCGAACCCTGCGGCTGGCGGCGCAACAATCTTGCATCTAGATGGACGTGCGCTTGAGCTTCAATCGATTTCGGTCGATGGCAGGCCCTTGGCCAATGCTGACTATAGCCATGACGAATCCGGATTGCAGATTTCCGGCCTGAATGGCGCTTGTGTTGTTGAAACAATTGCCAAATGCCACCCTGAAACCAATACCGCCCTTGAAGGGCTGTATCTGTCTGGCGGTATGTACTGCACACAATGCGAGCCTGAAGGATTTCGCCGGATCGGGTTTTATCCTGATCGCCCTGATGTGATGAGTATTTTCACTGTTCGTCTAGAGGCGGCGCGTGCCTATCCGCAATTGCTGTCCAATGGAAACCTTGTCGAAACTGGCAATTGCGGCAATGACCGGCATTTTGCCATCTGGCATGACCCGCATCCAAAGCCTAGCTATCTATTTGCGGCGGTTGTTGGTGACCTTGATTGCGCTATTGATAGCTTTCAAACCATGTCAGGGCGCAAGGTTGATCTGCATATCTATGTTGAAAAGGGTAATGTGGCCTTGACCCATCATGCGATGGATTCGCTGAAACGGTCAATGCGCTGGGATGAAGAGGTTTATGGTCTTGAATATGACCTTGATCTGTTCCAGATTGTCGCGGTTAGCCATTTCAATATGGGCGCGATGGAAAATAAAGGCCTGAATATTTTTAACAGTAAATTTGTGCTGGCCGATCCGAAAACCGCAACTGATACAGATCTACATCGCGTAGAATCAATTATTGCCCATGAATATTTCCATAATTGGACAGGCAACCGTGTTACCTGCCGTGATTGGTTTCAATTGACTTTAAAAGAGGGGTTGACGGTTTTTCGTGATCAGTGTTTTTCGGCAGATATGCATGATGCTGGCCTGCAACGCGCCGATGATGTGTCGATGCTTCGCGCCGCGCAATTTCCCGAAGACCGCAGCCCAACAGCACACCCAATCCGGCCTGAAAGCTATCGCGAGATCAATAATTTTTACACTGCTACCGTGTATGAAAAAGGTGCCGAGGTCATTCGTATGCTTGCCGGATATCTTGGCAAGGACGGGTTTCGGCGCGGCACCGATCTCTATTTTGAACGCCATGATGGGGCGGCGGTAACCTGTGATGATTTTGTGGCGGCGCTCGCCGATGCGAATGGCGTGGATCTGTCGGGCTTTGCCGGCTGGTATTCGCAGGCCGGAACGCCCGAATTGACCGCCCGCCGTGTGGCGATTGATGATGATCAGGGGTTTGCCATCGAATTTACCCAAAATATTCCCGAAACCATGGCAAAAACACCTCGATTGCCCTTGCCGATACCGGTTCGTCTGGGGCTTGTTGGTGATGATGGGGCGATTGTTCCATTCCGGCTTTCTGCCGATGCGCCATTTTTGGATGAACAGGTCATTCTGGTCACCGACAAAACAAATCTTCAACCGATTTTTCCAGCATCATCTGGAAAGGTTGTGCCTAGTCTGCTTCGCAATTTTTCTGCGCCAGTTATTTTGAAAGATGATTTGTCGTCATTGGAACGGCTGCATTTGATGGCGCATGATGCCGATATGTTTAACCGCTGGGATGCGGCGCAAACGCTACTTGCTGATCAAATTCTGGCAACTGCAAATGATCAGAAATATGCCATTGATGAAACGGCGGTTGCAGCACTTGCCAGTGCCTATGCCAACAGTCTTGCCGATGAAGATTTGCTGGATATGTTTAAATCAGGTCTTTTGACACTGCCAGCTATTTCGGTTCTGGAAAGCCGTATGAAGCCAGCTGATCCAGTGGCGCTGTTCCATGCGCGTCGGGCGGTCGAGGCTGCTCTGGGGCGGATGCTGGCACCGCAAATCAAATCAGCGCTGACAGATGACAATATGGCCATTATGGCCAAAACAGATGGTGGGCGTGCCTTGTTAAACCGGCTATTGGCTATGGCCATCGCTGCCGGTGACAGTGACGCCATTGAACGCGCCGCAAAACAGGTTCATGACCAGAATATGAGCCTATCACAAGGCGCATTAGCGGCTTTGAACCATTGTGATCATCCGGCGCGGGCCATTGCCTTACAGGCTTTCCATGACCGGTGGCAGGACAGCCCGCTCGTCATGGAAAAATGGTTCATGATGGAATCAATGTCGCTTGTCTCTGGCACGGTTGCACGGCTTGGCGAATTGATGGCGCATCCGGCATTTGATGCGAATAATCCAAACAAATTACGCTCGGTTCTTGGTGCCTTTATGACCGGCAATCCGGTGCATTTCTATGCTGAGGATGGATCAGGATTTGATTTTATCGGTGATTGCCTAATTGATATTGATGCGCGCAACCCGCAATTGGCAGCAAGAATGGCTTTGCCATTGACCCGTCGGACGCAATATGCACCGGCACGGCGTGCCAAGATGGGTGCGGTTTTGCAAAAGCTGCAACAACAGGCGCAATCAAACGATCTTCGTGAAGTCATTGACAAGGCACTGGCAGATGGCCCGTCACCCGTTTAAAAAGCGGGTAAGCGGG
>DFSK01000016.1:1276-5991 GCA_002378605.1 Alphaproteobacteria bacterium UBA3439 | reverse complement strand
AAGCGGGTAAGCGGGCAAATGGCATGGAGATATGGTCTGTCAGGCTTTTAGGCGATACTAGCGGCGCAAAAAGGCGGGTACATGACCCGTTTCAGCCAAGGTGTTTCCAGAACAATCCGGCGGTGATGGCAATTCATCATCGCGGTTACGGTTCTTGTTTTTCGCGGCTGGTTTTGCCGCTGGTTTTGCTTCTTGCGCCGGCGATGAAGCTCCCGATGAAGCTCCAGATGAAGCACTAGCTGATTTGGCTTTTGTCGGTTCGGTGGGTTTTTCGGTTGCCACGTCATTTTGTGCTGGGTTTTCTGCAGGCTTCTTAGCGTTTCTACCGCGACCACGACCCTTTGACGGTGATTTTTCACTGGCGTCTTGAGCCGGTGCGCTATTCTCGCTCGCGTGGCTATCGTCAGTTTTAGCATCGGCTTTGGCGCCGGCTTTACCATCACTAATTGTTGGTTTTGATGCCGATGATTTTGCGCCTGATTCAACAACCCTGCCATCAACAACGGTGATTTGCGGAATGGGTTTGCTGATCAGCTTTTCAATAAAGCCAATATATTTGATGTCATCTTTGCTGGCGGCGATGGTAAAGGCACGCCCTGATTTGCCAGCGCGGCCAGTACGGCCAATGCGGTGGACATAATCTTCGGCATGGCTCGGCACATCAAAATTGAAAACATGACTAAGACCGGCAATATCAAGCCCGCGTGCAGCAACATCCGAAGCGATCATGAGGGGAACTTCGCCGTCTTTGAACCGCTGCAAAGCTTCAAGACGCGCCGATTGAGTCATGTCACCATGAAGGGCAACAGCCGAAAAGCCATGCCGAGTCAGTGATTTGATCAATTCGGCGATATCGCGTTTACGGTTGCAGAAAATGACGGCGTTTTTTACCGCTTCATGGCGCAGAATATCACGCAGAATCTGGCGCTTTTTCTTGACGTCAGTCCAAATCAAATGCTGGGCAACCGTATCGGCTGTCGCTGCTGGCGGGGCCACTTCGATGACTTTTGGATTCATCACAAATTTGGCACCAAGCTTTTGAATATCATCAGACAATGTTGCCGAGAAAAACAGCGTTTGGCGCATCCGCGGTAACAGACCAGCGATCCGTTCAACATCGGGGATAAAGCCCATATCTAGCATCCGGTCGGCTTCGTCAATCACCAGAATTTTCACATCATTCAACAGAACTTTGCCGCGTTCGAAATGATCCAGTAACCGGCCCGGCGTGGCGATCAGGACATCAACGCCCTTGCTTAGCGCCGCATTCTGTTCGGTAAAGCTGACGCCGCCGATCAATAATGCCATGCTTAATTTATGGTATGAGCTGAATTTTTCGAAGGAGTCGGCAACCTGTGCCGCCAATTCGCGCGTCGGCGCAAGAATAAGCGAGCGGGGCAGGCGTGCCTTGGCGCGGCCTGAGGCCAGAATATCAATCATCGGCAAGGTAAATGAGGCAGTTTTGCCTGTGCCGGTCTGCGCCGAGCCAAGAATATCGCGGCCCATCAAAACAATGGGGATGGATTTTTCTTGGATGGGTGTTGGGCTGGTATAACCTAAATCGGCTACCGCCCGGCTTAGCTCGTCACTGAGGCCGAGATCTGAAAATTTCAAGGATAAGTTCCCTATTGATATTGACTAGAAACGTCTTGGCGCCACAAGCGGGCAATTTACTGTAAATTCCATAAGTTTTTATGGGCTTTCAACGTTGCTGGTGATACAGAGGAAAGCCGCTCAGGTCAATCTTTCATTCTGTCATCCTTAACGAGCCCTTTATGCCTTCCTTCACACCAATTTTTATTCCCGGCCTTCTTTGCACCGAATTGCTTTTTGCCAAACAGCGCACCAGCCTGCCAAATCAGGGGCATATCGCCGATACAACGCGCCATGATTCAATTCATGATATGGCGCTGGCGGCGCTTGATCTTTGTGATGGGCCGCTGGTGCCAATTGGCCTGTCAATGGGTGGCTATGTGGCTTTGGAAATGGCGCGGCTGGCACCTCAGCGCATGGCAGCTATGGCATTGCTTAGTACCAATTGCCGCGATGACAGCGCCGAAAGCCAACGCCAACGCCAGCAGGCAATTGCGCTTGCCAAACATAAAGGCTTTCAAGGTGTCACGCGCCGTTTGATGCCACGGTTATTATCTGAGGCGGCGTTGCATGATGAGGCGATTGTTGCCGATGTTCTGGCAATGGCAGCCGACATCGGGCGTATGGGCTTTGTTCAACAGCAAACTGCAATTATGGGGCGGCGCGCACAGCATGATACTTTAGCCGGCTTTACCGCGCCGATTCTTGTTTTATGTGGCAATTTGGATGTTCTGACCCCGCCAAACCTGTCGGTTGAAATGGCCGGTCTTGCGCCACAGGCCGAATTATGCCTGCTAAACGGCATTGGTCATCTGTCATCCTTGGAAGCGCCCGAGGCGGTTACCAATGCGCTTGAGTCATTATTTGAGCGTGTTGCCGATTAGAGGCTAAGCTGTTTTCTGCTTGCGAATTGAGAGATACAGCGCATAGACCGCGACAAAGCCATAAAGCGCGATTGCGGGAAGCGGAATCACCGCAGCTTGCTCGGCAATGATTTTAATCAGTGACAAGGTAATGGCGGCAAATCCAATGCCGCAGCCAAATAAGACACGTTTTGTCGTTCGATATCCATCATCGCGAACCAGAAAGATCACCAATCCCGCCAGAAAAGACATCGCTGCAAGGCCGCGGCGCATGATCATGCCGACATGAATCGCTTCATCGCTGGCGCCGGGAAAAATTTGGATCGTCAGCGGTGTTGCAAAGCCGTAGAATAACAGCCCTTGCAAAACCAGCCCGCCACCAATGAGTCGAAGTGCTATTTGTGGGCGCATGAAAACCCCGAAATCTGGAACTTGCTACACATCGAGATTGGCCAGTGCATCTTCGGCATGATCGCGGATATAACCAAACCGTAATTCGGCTTTTTTACCCATTAATGTATTGACCAGCTGGTCAGTATGACGCCGCAAATCGGCGCCAACCGAATCACGAAGCGGCAATGAAACCTGCAGCAAGCGGCGACTTGCCGGATTCATCGTGGTTTCTTTCAATTGTGATGGCGGCATTTCACCAAGCCCCTTAAAGCGGCTGATTTCGACCTTGCCACGGCCATCAAAGACGTTTTTCATGCTTGCTTCGCGCTGTTCTTCATCAAGCGCATAGACGGTTTTGCCGCCCTGTGTCAGCCGGTAAAGCGGTGGCTGTGCCAGATAGAGCCGTCCAGCCTCAACAAGCTGTGGCATTTCGCGGTAAAAATAGGTCATCAGCAATGCCGCAATATGCGCGCCATCGACATCGGCATCAGTCATGATGATGATCCGGCCATAGCGAAGATCATCCAGCCGGAAATCCTTTCCCGGTTTGACGCCCAATGCCAAGGATAGATCAGATAATTCCTGATTGGCGCTCAGCTTTTCGGTTGACGCGCTTGCCACATTCAAGATTTTGCCCCGAAGCGGCAATACGGCCTGAATTTTTCGGTCGCGTGCCTGTTTTGCCGATCCACCAGCAGAGTCGCCCTCGACCAAAAATAATTCGGTCATTTCATTATCGCTTGACGAACAATCAGCCAATTTGCCGGGAAGACGCAAACGTCTTGTTGCCGATTTACGCGCGACTTCCTTTTCTTTTTTGCGGCGTTTGCGGTCATCCGCGCGTTCAATCGCGGCATCCAACAAAAATGTTGCACGTCCGGCATCAGCTGATAGCCATTGATCAAACCGGTCACGCACCGCCTGTTCGGTTTGGCGTGTTGCGTCAGTCGAGACAAGACGGTCTTTTGTCTGGCCCTGAAATTGCGGATCGCGCAAAAACACCGACAGCATGATTGCCCCGCCAGCAAGCGCATCATCAGCAGTGATGTCAGCGGCCTTTTTATTGCCAACCAGATCGCCAAAGCTACGAAGGCCGCGAACGATGGCTTGACGAAAGCCGGTTTCATGCGTTCCGCCTGATGGTGTTGGCACGGTGTTACAATAGCTGTGGAAAAACCCATCTTCACCAGGGCCAAGCCAGGTGATGGCCCATTCAAATTTCTGCCCGTCAAGCTCTACCGCTTCGGCAAAGGGGGTGGAAATCATCAAGGCTTTGTCAGTGGTCGCATCGGTAAGATAATCGGCAAGGCCGCCCGGATAATGCAGGCTGGTTTCGGCCGGTATGGGATCATCATTGCCAAGCAATGCCGGATCACAGCGCCAACGAATTTCAACACCGGCAAACAGATAGGCCTTGGATCGTGCCATCCGGTAGAGCGTGGCGGGGCGGAATTTCGCGCCAGCGCCAAAAATTTCAGTATCGGGCGTAAAGCTAACCGATGTGCCTCGGCGATTTGGGGCGGCGCCAACTTCAACAAGCGGTCCAAGTGGCTTGCCGCGCGAAAATCGCTGTTGATACAAAATTTTGTCACGCGCAATTTCAACCATCAAATCACTTGATAGCGCGTTCACGACTGACGCACCAACACCATGCAGACCGCCAGAGGTTGCATAGGCTTTACCAGAAAATTTACCGCCAGCATGAAGCGTTGTCATAATGACTTCAACGGCGGATTGATCGGGAAATTTTGGATGTTTGCCGGTTGGCATGCCGCGCCCGTTATCGCGAATGGTCAATCGGTCGGCAGATTCGAGATGAATGTCAATCCGGTTGGCATGGCCAGCAACAGCTTCATCCATCGAATT
>DFSK01000016.1:0-941 GCA_002378605.1 Alphaproteobacteria bacterium UBA3439 | reverse complement strand
CCCGGACGATGGCGAACAGGCTCTAGCCCTTCCAATACCTCGATATTGGACGCATCATAATCATCGGTTTTTGCGGCATTGCCAAATAGATCAGCCATCAATCACTCATCGGGTTTAAAGGCGGTCGCCAGCGGGATGCGGCGTTGCGCCACTATATCGGCCTTGGATAGCGTCTGTCTACCGTATCTAGCAATGATCTGCCGTTCAAACGCCAATATATTGTGATTGGCTGGCAAAATCGCCACAAAGCCGACCAGAAACGGCATCTGCCAGAAATCGCAGATGATGCAAATGGCAGACGCTAGTAACGGCAGAAAAAAAGGCGGGGACCAGCCCCGCCTTTTCAGATTGTCTTTTGCGATCGATTAATATGAATAATACATATCAAATTCGACAGGTGCAGGTGTGTGTTCCAGACGGATCACATCTTGCATTTTCAGCTCGATAAAGGCGTCGATCTGATCGTCACTGAAGACATTGCCCTGTGTCAGGTAACCGCGGTCTTCGTTCAATGCCTCAAGGGCTTCACGAAGCGATCCACAAACGGTTGGGATTTGTGCCAATTCTTCAGCTGGCAGATCATAAAGATCCTTATCCATCGCGTCACCGGGGTGGATCTTGTTACGAATACCGTCAACACCGGCCATCAGCATTGCCGAGAATGATAGATATGGGTTTGCTGTTGCGTCTGGGAAACGCACTTCAACACGCTTGCCAGCAGGTGAATTCACATGCGGGATACGGCATGATGCTGAGCGGTTGCGTGATGAGTAAGCCAACAGAACAGGAGCTTCATAACCTGGAATCAACCGCTTGTAGCTGTTGGTTGATGGGTTGGTGAAGGCGTTCAGTGACTTGGCATGTTTGATAATGCCGCCAATGTAGTAAAGCGCAGTTTCAGACAGATCAGCATATTGATTGCCAGCGAAAAGCGGCTTGCC